>JBBDJI010000013.1:300000-474063 GCA_040879965.1 Candidatus Babeliales bacterium
TTTTTTTTGCAATACATTATTATTTTCTGAAGCAATCATATATGAATAAAAAAATAGATATAAATAGGTTATTACTACTAACTTATTTATTTTAATCTGCCCACGTTCTATCATGAGCACCGCCCCTCTTATTTAATTTTTTCTCATACATTATTAAGAGTAGCAGATTTAATTTTCAGTTTGCAATAATAGATTGGTAAAAAAACAGCAGGAATATTGATATTTCCTGCTGTTTTATAGGATAATTATAGGACTAAACTTTAATAAAACGCCCTACAAAGTCGTGTAACTGTTTTTTGTTCATTGCTTCATTGTAGCGCCCTATTAATTGGCCATCCTCAAAAACTAGTAAAGTTGGTATTGATTTAACATGTAATTGCGTAGCAAGTTCTTGTGCTGAATCCATATCAACCTTATAGAAAGTAACTTGATCGGCAAAATTATGCGCCACTACTTCTAAGTCTGGCAACATACGCATGCAGCTTGGACAATAATCTGCATAAAAATCGAGAACTACTGGCCCTTGATTTTTAGTAATTGCTTGTTGAAATTCGTCATTTGATTTAAGCATGCTAATTTGAAGTCTTTCATTTGAAATCGCTTTAACATCAAATAATTGCGCTGTTATTATTTTTGCCATTTGTGTTGAATAACCATGATCTTGTAAAAAAGCTACTGCATCAAGCGCTGCTTTAATACCATCACCTGCCGCAACTCCTGCTTGTTTATAACGATTATCTTGCACATCACCAGCAGCAAAAACGCCCGGCATTGATGTTTGTTGCGTACGACCCACAATAGAAAGATAACCAAGCTCATCGGCCCTTAACGCTTCTTTAAACAATTCGGTATTTGGCTCATGACCAATCGCTAAAAATACACCTTGAACTGGTAAATCTAAATTGTGATTATTTTTGTTATCAAAAATTTGAATACCGCTCACGTGATCATTTTCGCCAATAATTTTCTTTAATTCAACATTATAACGTACACAAACATTTGAGTATTCTTTCAAACGCTCCTGCATAGATGCTGCGGCACGCATATGATCTTTACGAACGAGAATGGTTACTTGCTTAGCATATGGCGCCAACTGCATCGCCTCTTCTATGGCTGAATCACCACCACCAATTACCACAACGTCATTATCTTTATGGAAAGGTGCATCACAAATCGCACAGGTCGTCACGCCTTTACCCCAATATTCTTGTTCTCCAGGAACACCGAGTGTAAGGGGTGTTGATCCTGTCGCAATTACTACTGATAAAGCGGTAATTTCGTGCCCACCTTCAGTATAAATTTTATATGGCCATTCGGTTAAATTTAGGCGGGATACGGTATCATGAAGAAAAGTAGCCCCAAATGCCTTGGCTTGCTCTGTTAATTCATCTATAACCTGTTTTCCAAGTATTTTAGTACGACTTGGCCAATTTTCTATGTAACTGGTACCCATCAGCGCTCCACCAGGAGTATTTCCTTGTATTACCAGAGTATCAATTCTGGCACGAGCACTGTATACTGCAGCACTTAAAGCAGCCGGGCCTGAACCAATAATAGCCACCGGCATAACATTTTTTGCAGATTTCGCATGATGCATATTAACATCTATGGATTTCAACTTAGGCTGTATTTTCTTGGTAAAACCGATTGCCTTCATACCAATCAAACCGCCCATAACAGCTAAAAGCAAAAATCCTTTAACCAATATATATCTGAAATTCATCATTTATCAGCCCTTATTTATCGTTTTTTAATTCATATTGAAATTTTCTACTCATAATTATTGATCATTATACATTCAAAGAGAATTTTTGGCAACCCAGGGCCTTTTTCCCCTACTAAAAATTCTAGTTGACCAAAGGCTGATAAATGCGTACACTTTCCCTCGATAGACAGTTGTTCAATAAACATATCTATTATATAGGATACCCATGAACCATTCATACCCTTTCAAAAAAAATTTTCTGACCTTAATTCTTTTATGTTCTCTTGGTACATCAATGGCAAAAGCAAATACAACTGATGAAAGCCCTACTGAGCTCATGGAGCCTCAATCATCATTTACCCAAAATATTAGATGTCCTTTTACCGATACATGTAATCTTGAAACTCTCGCCGATAAGCTTAGCCCTTATATTGCGGTTTTAATGTATTTTTATTATGCGGAACCGCTCATTAAAAACCAAATTAAAGATGAACGCTTACAAAATGGTACAAAAAAACTTCTAGAATGTTTTATTGGCGTATGGTTTTTAGATGCCGTAAAAGATCATGCTAAAGCAATTAAAACTTTTTTTGCAAAATCTTCCGAAGAAACTTCTGTTGCATAATTGAAAATAACAATCCCGAGTATTTTTATTCGGGATTGTTTTCTAAATCTCAATAGTTATCCGCCATTTCCATTTTTAATTTTATAATTGATATAATAAAATATTTATTTTTAATTTTTCCTCATTAAATAAATCCTGCAATTGACAAATATTTTCATAACTTTATCCTGTTAATATAAAAATATTTTTGAAAACCTCATATATAGTGGAGGACATTAATGAGTAAATTTTCCAATTGGATTAAAATAACTGCTTTTATCTTTTCTTTTTTTATTTTTTCAGAATTTTCTGCGAATCCTGTGCAGGAAAATCCCGCTGAGTTGGAACAAATTTTATCAGAAATGAGTCCTGAAGATCAACAACAGTTGCAAGCTGAGCTTGAAAAATTTAGAGATCAATATTTAGAAGAAAAACGTGATGCCGGATTTAAACTTTTAGAAACATTCGAATTTCTTTGTGAACATCTTGGTCAAATGATTAACAACAATCAGATAAAAAACTTTGATCGCGAAAATGTATTAGCTCATATTAAAGAAACAAGAAAAACTATTCACGAACTCAAAAAAAATGCAAAAACCGCATTTGATCCTTACAGCATCAAAATCCTGTTCGATATCATTGAAAGTTACATAAATCATCTGCGTACTTTAGTGAAAAATAGCTTAAAAACAGTCCCCGAACTTGATTTACAAGGTGTTATTAAACGAAGCATAGAAAGCGAAAAGTTTGACCCAGAAGAACTCGAAAAGCAAGTTTTACGCTGTCAAAAAAATATTGAATCACTTGAAAGAGAATCACAAAATGTAGGCCGTTCACTTTTTAATAGAGCGTACTGTCGTATTGAAAAATTCTGTTCAGATCATCATGTATTTTCTCGTACAGGAAAAGCTTTAATACTTGCACTTGGTGGCTATTGGGTTTTATCTCGTATTAACAATGATACTTTTGAATCATTTGGTTTTAATAATGTTCCGGGATTAAATTCATTAAAAGAAAGTATCGGTGAAAATCCTAAATTACAGATCACTAAAATCGGTGAACATAAATCAATCGAAGTCATAAATCAACCGAATGTAACTACTGCAGGATGGATAGAACATTCTTTAGGAAGAGGTGGATTAAACCTTGTTGATTTAACATTACCGCCACTTATAACTTGGGCTACCTTGTGGGGACCTTTGCAAAACAATTGGGAAGCTATCAAACTGTGGACACAAAAAAAATGGTCCTATCTGAGAGGTGTTTTACGCGGTGGGCCCGTCGAAAATAAAACAGAATCATGGAAAAAAGACCCAAAACAAAAATTTGATGATGTTATTGGCCAACAAGCAGCTAAAGATGCTGTAGTAGCCATTAAAGATAGTGTTATCAATGAAGAAGCATGCCGTAGAGCAGGCATTAAACCAGCACAAGGTATCTTATTTTATGGCCCTCCTGGTACCGGTAAATCTATGCTTGCAGAAGCACTGGGCACTGAATTCAAAAATCATGTAGATAAGAACATTAACTTCCTTGCAATATGCCCCGCAGATTTAGAATATCTAAAAGCACTAACTGGTTCTCCAACTGGTATTGGTGCTTTATTTGGATTACTCATACCTGATGGCATTACCGTATTAGTACTTGATGAAATTGATATGATCGGTTTACAACGTGAACGTGATTCTAAAGAATTAAGTCAATTATTAACTGAAATGAGTGGTATTATGAGTGCTAATTCATCCAAACATATTATTGTAATTGGTATCACCAATAGACCTGAAAACTTAGATGATGCATTATTGCGTTCCGGCCGTTTTGGTAAGGCAATCTGGTTTGATTACCCTTCATTGCAAGATCGTATTACTTACCTTACTCGTGAACTTGAAAATCGTTGCATCATAAATATTGATAGCGATTATATTGAGAAACTTGCAAAAGAAACTGAACGTTGCACTTTTGAAGACCTTAACAAAATTCTTACGGGTGCCTTACTAAAAGCAAAAGCTCATAGAGAAGCGTTGAATGAAAATCATCTAGAAGAAGCATTTGATGAAGAAATTCGTCGCATTTTATTTGATGATTCTTCATTGCCTGAAGAACATAAAAAGATGCTCGCTGCTCATCAAGCCGGTCATGCATTAGCAGCCATGCTTTTAGATAAAATCAATAAAGTAACCAAAGTAACAATTCGCGCAGTCAGTAAAAAACTGCAAGAAGAATCTATATATGCAAAATATAGTGAAAATGGTAAGTCAAAAGAAAAAACACAAGCAAATGATCCAATAGAACTCGGTAAGGTTTTCACTGAAAAACCAGACAATGTACGTACGCTCTATACCCGCGATGAACTTATAAATCAGATTAAGATTAATCTCGCTGGGCATATTGCAGAAAACATTCTTAGATCTAATGCTGGAAACTATCATAAAGAAGATAAAGAAAAAGCACTTGCTTATGCGCGACAAATTATTTTTGAAGGCATGGACCCAAATAGCTTGCCAAAAAACATAAAAAATAAGCGCAATCATGAAGCATTTGTCCTCATGAATAAGTGTGAAAAAGAAATAGAAACGCTTCTCTTGCAGTTCAAAACTGAATTGAAAGAAATTGCTGATACATTACAAGAAAAACTCACACTCAGTTATTCTGAATTATTTGCGATTCTTAATAAGTCTCTTGAAAATAATGAAGAAAAGCTAAAAATTGAACCAGTAACAGCACCAGCAGCATAGTTTTACAACAACTGGTTATATAAAAAAGGTCGCTCGTAAAAATGAGCGACCTTTTTTATATAACCTATCTTTTTATATTTCGATTGCATCAATCATGTCGATTCTTTTTTGATAGCGACCTTTTTTAAATTCCGTATTGAGCCATACTTCAACCATCTCTTGTGCTTGCTCATTAGTAACATAATCTGATGGAAGTGCTAAAACATTAGTATTATCGTCTTCTTTACTTTCTTGCGCTATTTGTTTATTCCATGCAAGCCCAGCATAAATGCCGGGATATCGATTCGCGATAATGGCCATGCCTATACCAGTACCACATAATAAAATACCATAATCTGCTTTGTCACTACGCATTTGTTCAATTGCTGGTATTGCAAATTCAGGATAATCTGACCGTTCATCATCAAAAGCCCCGACATCAATCCAAGAAAGAATATATGGTGATAAGTTAACCGTAGCTTTTAAAAATTCTTTCATAGCATAACCACGATGATCGGTAGCAATAACAAGATTAAGATTTTTATTTTTTTTCATTTATTTTCCCTTAAAAACAATGATAATCGTAAGCCAATATATCCGGATCCGGAAAACGTTGATAAATAACACTACCATTCCGATCTAAGCACCAAGTTAAGCATATTTTGCGATCATACGTAGAAAATAAAAGCATTAAAGATTTTGTATTCTGATTAATTAATGAAACACCATCAGGATCTTTCATATTAAATTTTACTAAATAAGGTGTTTTAAATCGTGTAAATGCTTTTCCATAAAAAATTACATATTCTGGTGGTAAATTTTCAAGCTTTGCAATTTCAACCGGCTTGTAATAATGATCATTAACAAAAAGGCTTATTGACCATTCAGGATTTTTACTTATTAATGATTCTTCAGCAAAACGTGTCGTAATTGCCGCTAATATATAAAACGAAATACATTGTTGATTTAACGTAAGTTCATTTTGTAATAAATTCTGATATTTTTGCTGCGTCAAACAATGTTTTTGAGCATATATTTGTACATATGCAGCACGTACTTCATTAGAAAGCCAAATAATATTAAAATGAGCAAGTGGTGAAAATTGTTCATAAACATGTTCTGAGCGCAAATATTGACGCACTGTTTGAGTTGGCATATCAATTTTTTCACCTTGATAAAAAACATCTTGCAACCAACAACTATATCGATTATTACAGCCAGGCAAACATACTATTATTATTAGAAGAAAAAAAAACTCTCGCTTCATACTTACGCCTCTTTTGATATCCTTATATCAATGAGTAGCCTAAAAAATTAGCCCACAATTTACAAGCTTGAAAGCCCTTATGAACAAATATACTTACTGGCTTCTTTCATTCCGTTATATTCAAGGCGCAGCGCATCAAAAAAGTATAAGCACTATGCTTATCATGTGTTTCATAAGTACTTTTATTGCCACATGTGCTTTGAGTTTGATTTTATGTATAATGAACGGATTTGAACAAGCAACACTCAAAAGCTTACAAGGAATTCACGCTGATATTATCATGCAAGCACATAATCAAGGTATTGATGTAATCGCTCTAGAAAAATTATTTAAAAAAGAATTTCCTCAAATTAATTCATGGAGCCCAACAGAACTGCAGCAAGGTCTTTTATATCCTGCTTTTAATAATAATACGCCAGCAGTTGTTTTAATCAAAGCTATTGATCCCAAAAAAGAAGCACAAACAACCGCTATAGTTTCATCTTTATTGCCATCAACTAAAAACTTTCAAAACCTTTTTTCAGATTTTTCTATCATCATCGGCTATAAATTAGCACGAAATTTATCATTAAAATTAGGTGATATTGCCACACTAGCCATACCATCAGATCAAACTAACATTAAAAATATTCATTTAGAACAAGCTTCAGCAAAAGTTTCTGGCTTTTTAAAAACTGGTATTGAAGAATATGATTCTGGACTTATATTATGTTCACTTTCCTTTTTGGAAAAAATAATACCAGAAATTGGTGTTTCATTTATTAACATAAAAATAGAACCTAATACCAATCAAAAAACTATAATTAATCAATTACAAGCACGTACCGGTCTTGATGTTTATTCATGGCAAGAACTTTATCCAGCACTTATTTCAGCATTAAAATTAGAAAAATATACTATGTTTTTTATTGCAAGCTTAATGATGCTCATTGCCAGTATAAGCATTATTTCACTTTTATTTATGCTCATTACTGCTAAGCGCGGTGATATGGCAATTTTACAAGCTATGGGTATGTCTTTGCGGCATATTAAATTTGTTTTTCTATTAATTGGTACAGGTATTAGCTTAATAAGCAGCTGTCTAGGATTAATAACAGCCTATATTATTGGTTACATAATCCAAACATATCAGTTGATTCCGCTTCCTGATGCTTATTTTGTTTCCCACTTACCGGTTGCATTAGAACTTCGATCTTTTCTTATTGTGTTTGTTATCGTAATCTTGATAAGTTTGAGTGCAACCTATTTTTCAATAAGACCCGCAAAAGAATTAACGCTTATTAAGTTATTACGGCTCGAAGCATAAAAGAGATTTTTCATATTTTTTGATATAAACTAATACGATAATCTTTTTATGAAAAATAACAATTTATCAAGTATCGAATAGTTCTTATAGGAAAAAACTTTGTTAACTAAAAAAACAAAACAAGAAAACACATCAATTTTGTTAACCAAAAAATACGTAAAAACTCTTTCTCGCATTAAAGAACAAATCAAAGAAGCACAGATTAAATCTGTTTTAGCGGCAAACAAAGAGCTTATTAAGCTTTATTGGTCAATTGGAAAAATTATCATTGAAAAACAAGATGAATATGGCTGGGGTTCAAGTTTTGTAGAAAAATTAGCCCTAGATATAAAGAATGCCTTTCCTGGTATTTCTGGTTTTTCTCGACGTAATATATTTAGAATGAAAGCCTTCTATCTAGCATACCAAATTGTGCCACAGCTTGTGGCACAATTTTTTGATCTTCCAGTTTTCAATGTACCCTGGGGACATAATGCAATTCTATTAGAAAAACTTAAAGATAATGAAGGAAGGCTTTGGTACGCACAAAAGGCAATTGATAATGGCTGGAGTCGAAGTATGCTTACTATTTGGATTGAATCAGATTTATATCATCGTGAAGGTAAAGCTGTAACTAATTTCAAAAAAACGTTACCAGTACCTCATTCCGATATGGCTCAACAATC
Source organism: Candidatus Babeliales bacterium (assembly GCA_040879965.1). Lineage (NCBI taxonomy): Bacteria > Candidatus Babeliae > Candidatus Babeliales > Candidatus Babeliales bacterium. The sequence continues at coordinate 308,262 of JBBDJI010000013.1, forward strand.
GCTTAAAGATCCTTATATTTTTGATTTTCTAACTTTACACAATGAACATGTTGAACAAGATATTGAACAGGGGCTTATCAATAATGTTCAAAAATTATTACTTGAACTTGGTAAAGGTTTTGCATTAGTTGGCAGACAATACCATTTAGAAATAGAAGGTGATAATTACTACATAGATCTTCTTTTTTATCATACCAAGCTAAAATGTTATGTCGTTATTGAATTAAAAGCGCGAGCGTTCGATCCGCGCGATATTGGTCAATTAAATTTTTATCTTTCGGCAATAGACGATTTAGTGCGTGATCAAGAGGATAAACCAACTATTGGTTTATTGTTATGTAAAACAAAAAAGAACTTCACTGCAGAATATGCTCTCCGTAATATCAATTCTCCGATAGGAATAGCAGAATATAAAACAGAAATAATGAAAAAGTTACCAAAAGAACTAAAAAGTAGCTTACCCACCATTGCAGAACTTGAAGCTGAACTAGAAAAACATGAAATACTAGAAAAACAAACTACAAAAAAATATAAAGTGCCAATCCTATAAGGATTTATATAAAAAAGGAAAGTAATAATGATCAATAAAAATATTCAAAATAATTCCTACATGCTTCATTCACATCTCAATTCATTCAACCTAGAAAAGCAAAGAATTTTCGTTCGAGCTGATTTGAATGTTCCTTTGGAAAAAGGTCATATTAAAAATGATTTCAGATTACAAGAAATTAGACCTACACTAGATCTTATCTTAAAAAAAAAAGGCAAAATTATTCTTGCAACGCATCTTGGTAGGCCGGATGGCTATGATGCTAATCTTTCAACTTATCATTTAGTCTCCTGGTTTGCTCAGCATAATTATCAAATAGATTTTGCAGAAAATCCTGATGAAGCGGCAATAAAAAGTTATGAAAAACCTCATCATATTGTTTTATTGGAAAACTTGCGTTTTTTTAAAGGTGAACAAGAAAGTGATGATCGTTTTGCACGATTATTGGCCGCTTGCGCTGATTATTATGTAAATGATGCATTTGGCATGCTGCATCGTACTGAAACATCAATTACTTTGTTGCCAAAACTTTTTGCTTCCACTAAACGCACTATTGGCCTATTAATTGAAAAAGAACTCAAAGAATTGAATAAAATTCGTTACAACCCGCAACGACCATTTGTAGTTATGCTGGGTGGTGCTAAAATCAAAACAAAATTGCCTTTGATTAAAAAATTACTCTTAAGAGCAGATACTATTTTATTATGTCCCCCACTCGTTTTTACTTTTCTAAAAGCCCAGGGAAAAGAAACCGGCAAGTCATTAACAGATGAAAAATATATTGATGAAGCAAAAAATATTATTGCATTAGCAGAACAAAATAATGCTGCTTTAATTTTTCCTACCGATTATCAAGTTGCCGAACCAACAAAAAATGGATCACTATCTATTAAAACTATAGATGAATTTATGCCATCTACTTTTGGTATTGCGATTGGTCCTAAAAGCATTGAAAAATATAAAGAATATCTTGCTAGTGCTCAAACTATTTTTTTTAATGGTTTTATGGGTTTTTTAGATCGTCCCGAAACATTACAAGCCTCAAAAGAATTAGTAAATGTTATGCAAAAAAGTAATGCTTATACGGTAATAGGCGGTGGTGATACCGTAGCCGCCGTTCAAAAATTAAATTTAGGCCACGGTATCAACTTTTTATCAAGCGGCGGTGGTGCCACCCTTTCTTATATTGCTGGTGAACAATTACCAGGATTAAATATCTTTGAAGAAAATAATGCTCAATGAACCGGACAAAAACTCAGCAAATACACTCCGTGTGGCAAATGCTCATCAATAAATGATGACGTTTCTTCATTTTTTTCAATCACAAGCAATCCCGAATTTCCATGTTTCAAAGGCCATTTAAAATAACAAGGATTAGCAAAATCAAGTTCACCGGCAATAATATTAAGAACACTTTCTTCTGAATCTTGCGCCATACTTAAACGTTCAATTGTGCGCACTTTTTTGTTAAATTCAGATTTTTCCATGTATTCGGTAAATTTTTCTGGTTCTTCCCAAATATCTTTTAAACCTTCACAATAACCAGACTCATGTTTGCAAACACCAGCTACACCTTTTAAGCAACGAAAATCTGGGTTATCAACAAAATAAGCTGCTTTGGATAAATCAAAACATGATTCATGACACAATTCATGTAAAATAAACTCTGGAACATGATGTTGATATTCTTCACGACTATGTAATAGTATTACTTTTTTTGGCAAATGATTGAGATTAGTTAATAAAACACATTGTTTATGTAGTAAATCATTATTATGCTTCATGGCCTATCCTTTTTTTTAACAATTTAGACCTCCTCTTCTCCTTTTTTGTAAGCGTACTATGAGAGTTTTTTAGAATCAACTGGCATAAAATATGCAAAAAACAAGCATAATCTTAGCAAAATCCACCTCTTTTATTCAATAATCCATGAAGAATTCTTTTTTTTATTAAACAAAACCCTGTAAGACAAAGTAAATATTGCAAATAGAATTCAGGACTCGTTATAATTCAATTTAGAACCCCTGTAAATATATAAAAGTGGAAACATTTGTAATTATAGTGAAAATTTTATGAAAAAAAATTTGATAAAAATACTTATCTTATCAAACATTGGTATGCCAATGCTCTACGGAGATGCTTTAACACAAACAAAAATGATATAAACGATCAATTAAAGAAAGTGGATACCTTAAAAAATAATATTCAAACATTAGAAGAACAACTCGAAAAACTTTCTCCACTGATAAGTAAAGGACAAATGCAATTAGATTCTATCAAAACTCAAATTGATGATGCGCAAAATAAATTATCTGAAGCCAAAAAACTTTTAAAAGCTTCTCCATGATTTAAATTTTATTTCAACTCTTTTACATAAAATTGGAGAAAATATTGAAAAAGCACTCTCTATTGTTGAATCTGGTGCTTCTCTTGGAAAAAAAGCAGGAAAAACAATAGGAAAAGAAGTGAGTAGCTGGTTCGATTAAAAAGGAAATACCTTCGGTAATTAAATTGATCGATGATGCACGTATAAAAACTGATAATGCTGAAAAAACTTTGAATGATTATAAAACACTTTTGAAAACACTAACCGACTTAGCTTCATAAATACTTATTTTTTTCTTGTTTTTATTCTTACTCATATCTTACGTTAAATAAAAAAATTCGTTAAAGTATTAATGATTTATTTTCAAAGTATTTAAAAAAAGAAAGAGTATGTGAAGGGTTTTCTTGTATTTTCATTACTTTACTTTTTTTTATGTATTACCTGTTGCGCGCGGAGTCCTTACCGGCCAACTGATCCACTTGCGCCCACAATCATTACTCAATGGCAGGGAAATACAAAACAATATTCACTCAGTAATTCACATTTACAAGAAGGCCCCTATTTTCATATTTTTGATAAAAAATATTTTTTTGATCATTTGTTGCCAAATAATGAAATTGTATATCGGCATGATAAGAAAACGGTTACGGGAAAAAGTTTATCGATTTTAATTGAAAATTTTTTAAAAGAAATTAAACAAAATCAAAATAATTTTACTGATTTTATTATTCTAAAAAAAAAAGATTTTAATTGGCGTGATCATACAGGATTAATTATTGCTAAATTCAAACAACATCCATTTGTGCTTAAATTGTTTATTGAAACACCAGAAAGCTTTGTAGCACCACTGGCAAAAGGATTTGAGCCTACTTGCTTTTTTATGATGGGAGGCGGTGTAAATAGACATTTAATTGGTTTTACGCGTATTCAAAATTTGGAAACATTACAAAAAAAAGTTGCTAAAAATTCTTCTTGGCATAGGTATGTTGAATTCCCTCGAAAATGGTTCTGGTTAAGTAAAGATACTCAATGGATTACTATTACAAGTAAAAATATAGGTCCGCAAAAAACCAGAAGTATTTCTATTCCGGGTACTTATGCTATAATCGCTGATCATATTGATATTGAGCGAATGTTTAGTCTCAAAAATAAAAATGATCGCGATATCGCTATGCAATTAAGTAATTATTGCAAACAAAATATTGATCCTCATATAAATAATTACGCAATCGAAAAAAATACTCACAAAATTGTGCCAATTGATACCGAACATTTTCCCACTATGGTTGGTTATAATCAAGCACCCGAATGCAATAATTACCTACAATGGTATTCTCGATTATCGTTAAAAATGCTTAAGGATACCTTAGGCCGCAATAAACAAGAACGCCGAACATCTCAATTTAAAAGACATCGACCAATGGGCTAATTTGTATTATAATTTCGAAAAATTTTATATTTTTGATATGAGTTTCCCCTCTTAACCGCTTCTCTTTTTCACTGAATCAAATACCTTTATGAACAAAAAAATAAAATCGAGCCACAATGATAAGTTTTTAATAAAATCGATTTAGTTGATCAATTAATTAAGCATGGCATTCTGGTTTAGTTTTTAGGTTTTTTCTAGCTACAACATAATCATCAAGTTATTAGACAAGATTAACTATAGTTAGCCTGTACTATTTATTATCCTTTTTTTGTATTATTATGGGATTTGCTTGCATTGCGCAATGTAATTGATTAAAAAATAAAAAAATCAGATCTTAATAATAGATTCTGCAATTTCAGGGAAAAAATGAAAAAATTATCCTTATTGCTTTTTATCATTTCCTCAAATCTTTTTGGCATGGAAACAACATCAACCGATCAAGCAAATGTAAATAATCCACTCATTACGCTTATTACCTCTGACAATCATCAATATCAATTAAAAAAAGATCTAGCATTACAAAGTAAAACACTACATAATTTTATCAACGCAAATAAAGAATTTGGCGCAAACAACAATAATAATCAGATTGATTTACCACAAACCTCATCAAAACAATTTTCAAGGCTATTTGAGTTACTAAACTGGGAACAAAAATTAAAAGAATCTTCCAAAAAAAAAGAATCTTTTATAAAAAATTTATTAAAGCTAAATAACAAAGAATTTAAGTCATTACAAAATTTAACTGATTATTATAAAATTGAAGAATGCTGCAATATTGTAAATAAAGAGCTGCCAGAAATAATTACTCAGAAATTGTTATCTGATGAAATTTTAAATAAATTTGCTCAAGATGAACAACCTCAAGATTTTAAACCGTTTAATGTCATAGATTTTTTTAAAGAAGAAATTACTCAAAAATTGAATTCTCATATAACTAACTATAACCCAACTATCTTATTAAAAAAAATTGGAATTAGTAATGCAGTTTTCAAAAAAATCATTCAAAAAAACAGTAATCAATTGATCATAAGTTGTGTAAGATGGAATAACGATTCATCTCACCTTATCCAATTTGATTTAACTAATTTTGAAATCGTTTGTCTATTTTCAATAGATAAGAAGATCTCGGATATTGCTCTAAATAAATCCAATCATCGTCTTGCTATAGCAACAAGCGAAAATTTGATGTTCTTTGATCTTTCTTCTAACAAAGTTATCGAGGAAGCTATCTTCGATGTCCTAAATATATCAGCACTAGCTTCCAATGAAAATATTTTAGCCGTTGCACAAGGAGGACATATTACACTGTATAATATTTCCAACTTATTAAATATAGCCAACTGTGGTAATATTAATGGTATACAGGGACAGAAGTTGTTTATTCTTAAATCAAACATGTTAATTGATTGCTCTTATGAAGGTTATAGTATATGGGATTTAACTTCTGTTGAGAACCCAAAGTTAATTATAGACCACAAAACATGTTTTAAATTTAAAGTTGAAATAAATCCTTTTTCTATATATTTCAGTTTAAACCGATTTAAAGAGCCGATTCCTTCAAGTCAGCTTAAATCAATCCTTTATGATGAGAAACAAGATCTATTATTATTGGGGGCTAGTGATGGAAATTTAGAATTATTAAATACTGATTTTCAATCAATAAGTACTATAAATACCAATTTGAGGTTTCTTGATAAACTATTTATTCATCCCAATTTACCTATAGTATGTGCTATTAACAATAATAATAAAGTAGCTTTAATAGATATAACCGATAAAATGAATCCACAAGTAATAAAAAATTTTAAATTAAACAAAGACGACAATCTCAATACAATTGAAAGTATAATTTTTTTAAATGAATCTAATTTAGATTTCATGAATGTTTCGAAACAATCTATCGATATCCATAAACCTGATTTAGATGAAACTAAACTTTCAATTCCAGAAATTATGTTGCTTCATTATTTAAAGAAATTAGAAACAACTAAAGATAAAAAGGCCATTTCGCCAGCGCTTCGAGAAATGTTTTTAAAATTTCCAAGTAAAAAAATTTGATAAGTTAATCACAACAAATGAGTTAAATCATGAAGAGCGCAATGGTTTCGCGCTCTTCAATTTGCTAAATCGTCTTAGAACGTCTGAAGCCACCAAGCCAAGATACCACTTTGCTCGATGCATCACGAACATAGGATTTTGCTTTAACAAACATACTATTTTGTTTATTTGCTTTTTGGGTTAAAAATTCTTCATAGGCGCCATATCTAAAAAGGAATGTTGATACTTTTTTATTAGTCTTTTCATCTAAAATGAAATTATTTAAATATGGTCTCAAATTTTTAGTAAGATCAGGTTCTTTAACTTCTAAACCATTGCGTCCACGTTCTTGTAATTTTTGTACATATTTTTGCTGTTTATTACGAACTTTACTATTTACGCTATTTTCTCGTTTTCGTTGTTGATATTTTAACTCATTATAAAAAAGACGAAATTGTTTTTGATCCTCAGCAGGAACGAGCTCTGCTAAAAATTGATCAAATTTGCCATCCAGTAATGAATGGGTATATATTTTTGTTGAAAAAAAGATAAGTAAAATTAACAAAAATTGAATCTTCATACTACTTTGCCCCCTTTTTTATTTTATAATTGAAGCTCCTGTTCTATTTTTTGTATCTGATCACTCAATAATTGTTCTTCTTTAATTCGATGCTCTACTTGTTTGAAAGCATGAATAACGGTTGAATGATCTTGTCTATTTAAATGCAATGCAATTTCATTTAATGATTTACTTGTATGCTTCTTCATTAAATACATAGCAACTTGGCGCGCCCAAGACAACTGTTTACTTCTATTTTTTGAACGCAATTCTGAAATAGTATAAGAATATTGGGTCGTAACCTTTTTTACAATACAATCAAAATTAATTTCACCACGCGATTCTTTTTCTATATAAAGTGCTTTTTTTGCAATTTCTAATGAAATTTGCTGTTTTATAATTGAAGCATAAGCAACTACGCGAATAAGCGCACCTTCAAGCTCCCGCACATTAGAAGCAGAGCGTGATGCAATATAAGTTGCTACATCATCAGGTATTTCATAATTATTTAAATCAGCTTTTCTTTTTACTATGGCAATTTTAGTTTCGAATGTAGGTATTTGAACATCAGTAACAAGCCCCCATTCTAATCGAGAGCGTAATCGTTCTGCTAATCCATCAATATTAGTAGGATACGAATCGCTTGAAAAAACAATTTGTTTATGCGCATCATACATTGCATTAAAAATATGAAAAAATGCTTCTTGCGTTTGCTCTTTATTGGAAATACTTTGAATATCATCAACTAAAAACACATCAATATTTTTGTATTTTGCTTGAAAGCGATGAATTTTATCAAACCGTATTGCATTGATAAATTCACTAACAAATCGATCTGCTGGTTGATATAAAATTTCAACTTTTTCATGTTTTTCTTTTATTTCATTTGCTATTGCATGCAATAAATGTGTTTTACCAAGCCCAGAACCACCATAAATAAAAAGTGGATTATATAATTTTCCTAATTTTTGTGTAATTGCAACAGCAGCGGCATATGCCATGTGATTATTAGGTCCAGTTACAAATGTTTTAAATAAATAATTTTTATTTAAAAAATGTCGACTTCTTAAATCTTTACTCTTAGTTAATGCCGTACTTTTTTCTGTTACCTTGGTCGGAACATTTATGCGTTGAGCAGGAATAATTTTTATTGCACCATCTTCTATTTGTCTTTGTGCTGTAGCATCAATAAAAACGATTTTTAAATCATTAACATGTAATAATCGACTTAAATGGACCGTAAATAAATTTAAGTAGTTTGACTGAATCCAATTTTTAACAAAAGAATTGGGCGCAAGCATATATACTACCTTATCCAAGGCATTCCATTTATGCAGTGTCACCGCTTTAAGCCATGTTTCTACTACACGGCTTCCAGCCTCTTCACGAACGATTGTTAAAAATTGGTCCCAAATAGTTTTTAACACAATAATTTAATTGAAATTTAGGTTGTAGTTACGATGTTTTTAATATTTTTTACTGTTGCAAGTGTATCATGATACCTTATAGTTTATCAACAAGTTATCAGGAAAAATTAAATAAGTTGAGATGTTTTGCAGTATGCCTCGATACCATTACAAATTCCTTGCGCGAGCAATAGCTGATATCCAGCATTTGCTAATCTTTTTGCCTCAAGTCTATTTGATAAAAATCCAAGTTCAATTAACGCTGAAGGCATGTCGGTACCAAAAAGAACTTGAGCTAACGATTGTTTTGTTGTCCGATCTTTTACGTTATACCCTGCTACCCGCTCAACCACATGTTTTTGAATCTGCGATGCAAGAAGCTTGCTGGCATTATCAAGTGGTTGTAAAAAATGAGTAAGCGATATGGTATTCTCTGCTTTTAATATATTTCGTTTTAACGCATTGCGCTCGGTCCAAAAAGTTTCAATACCGCTCGCGCGTTCAGGCCCTGAATTTGAATGAATAGAAACAAAAATATCCGCATTTAAGTTGTTCGCAGTAGTAGTACGTACATCTAATGGCACATGAATATCCGAATTTCGAGTACATAATACCTGATATCCTTTTTCACGCAATAAATGAGCAAGCTTTTCACCAACATGCCAATTAATATCTTTTTCCTTCAAATTAAAAAATCCAATTTTGCCCGCATCACTACCACCATGGCCAAAATCAAGCATTACTCTTGGTTTTGATTTTTGTATATTCGATGCTTGATGCAAAATACTACTCGTATTTTGATTTAATAAATTTAGTACATCTTTATTATGAAAATTAAATACTAATCCTTTTTGCATACTTATGGTGTCACACAAAGCATAATCACAAGCAACTTTTTGAGGATTATATTTGATAGAAACTTTTATACCTTGTGCTGGCTTTGTTTCTTCTGAAAACTGAATAGAATAGTGATTGCGTTTTATTTGATTAACGGTCTGCATCATTTGACGAGCTTCAGAACTTGCCAAATAAGTTTGTGGCAAAAAAAATTCTATGCCGCATTCATTCATATCTTTTTTTTCATTTTTTGCGATTTGCTTACATAAAGGACTTTTTTCAAAACAACATACAATACGATCGCTCAATGAACTCTGATGATAAAATAATTTATTTAGTTTATTAGGTATGGTGTTATTATCAAAAGTAGCAGCTACGTTTCCACCTATAAGAAAAAATAAATTATATATTAACCATACAATCTTCCTCATCACGCCCCCTCATCATTTTATGTATCAATATTCTAAACATATTGTAGCAGTGATTATTTCTATCAGTCAATAAATTTTATTTTTAGCTTAAATTAAAACATTATTGATATAGATAAAAATTTAAATTTAATTTATGCAGGAAATCCACAATACGCCAAACGACGAGAACGCTCCCAGGCAGACAAAAATGAGTTAATATCATAAGATACCCGTGTTTTTTGGATATCTTCAAAGGCAGGATCATGACAAATAACTTTTTTATTTTGGTTATCCCAACCAATCACAATAAGCAAATGTCCTTTATCATATTCTTTGGGTGCACCAAGCAATACACCACGAACGCTTACTACCACAGGAATTTTTTTTGCAAGCATACGATATAAATCAATAAAGGCAGATAAACGTTGCACGCAAAAATAAAAGGAACCATTAGCACATTCAAAGGCATGTGCCGTATTAAATGGCCAACTGCCGTAGGCATTTAAACCATTATCATATGCTTTTTGCGCAAATTGTACCGGGTCTATATTCTTTTTTATAAGATTACTTACGAGCATGCAACTTGAAGTTGGTGAGCACAATACTTCTTTTTTCGGATGGTCCAATACCATTTGTGAAATTGTAGGTACATTCTCAATAACTGCAGAAGGCATGTTTATTTTTTTATTAAATAACTCATTTTTAAAATTGAGTAAATTTGAAACACATACATGCAAACCACGGATATTAGATAAATTAGCATTATTTTGTGCTTTTACCATAATGCGTAATGCATCAGCTTTTTTTGATTTGGGCAATTCAAGCCTTACATGATGATAATTAGTGCTTTGTGTGCGTTCTTCTTTAAATGAACGCTGCTCTTCTTTCCCCCAATGCATCATAGTATGCCAATCGTACCACTTTTTTGTCACTACATCACGAACTTGAGCATGAAAAGAAAAATATCCATTCTGAGGCCTAAATGCATTCCAAGAAAAAATTAATTGAGTAAACTGAGGAGTGCTCAGTTTAGAAAAAAGAATTTTGGATTTTTCTTTATTTTGTAGCGCTTGTTCAGAAGTAAATCGTTTGGTGTAAGTCCATGTCCATGGTACTACTGAATCGGCAAGTACAATCGCTGAAAAAAATAAGATCGGTAGTACCATATAATATTGCTTCATTACTAACTCTCCTGTCATTACCATACTGAAAAAAATACAACCAAATCAATAAAACTTGCAATTCTCACCAATTTACTACGATTCTATCTTATCCCTTGATATTATTTATTCAAATTGAAAATAATATATATGTAAAGTTTATTGTAAATCTTATTAGGAGTTGTCTTGTTAAAAAAAACCTTGCTCCTTTTATTAAGTTCATTTTTTATATTAATACCTGTTTATGGGCAAAAAGCAGTTACTATTACACCAGTTGCTGATTTACTTGGACAACCCATGAAGCAACTTGATGCAAAAAATATTTCGAAAGCCTATCAGAGCATACCGATTTGTGGAAAAAAAGGTACTTATGCATGTCCGCGCATTCACCAATTATTATTTAATGAAGTTGTTACAATATTAGAAGAAAAAAATAATGAAGTCCGTATACAATTACCAAATTTATTTTTTCAAACAAATAAGGATAATACGCTATACAATACCTATTGGACACTTAAAAAAAATCTAATTAGCTTTGAGGCGCTGAAAAAAAAAGACATTAATCTAGCGCATATTCCTATGCCAATTATGTATGATACGCAAAAAAATGAACCACAAAAAATTGTCACGCTTATTGATCCATATAAAGAGCAAAAAACTGGTTTATCATTCTCTGCTGGCACACGATTTATAAAAGCAAAACAAAATCAAGAAAGTATTGATGTTTACGCATTAAATCCCAAAATAATGAAGATAATTACTATCACAATTCCACAAAAAATATGCATTGAACCCAATTCTTTGAGTAATCAACAAAAGCAATCTTTATTTGTACAATTATTAAAGCAATGGGCTAATAAATCTACTGGCTTTATACCATATGTTTGGGGCGGTTGCAGCTTTATGAATCTTTGCAACACTGATTCGTTTAGCTTGCAAGAAAGCAAATTATACAAAAATGAAGTAAGCACCTTTTTTAAACGAACTGATATCCCTAATCCATATGCCGGTTTTGATTGTGCCGGTCTTATTTCACGCGCTACGCAGTTATGCGGTATTCCATATTTTTATAAAAATACCACAACTCTCGGTAAAAATTTAACTCCACTATCACCAAACCAAAAACTTTCTGCTGGCGATCTTGTTTGGCTCCCAGGCCATGTGATGGTTGTTGGCGATTTGAAAAAAAATACAATTATTGAAGCACGGCATTATAGCCATGGCTATGGCAAGTTGCATGAAATACCCGTAAATAGCATATTTAAAGGTATTAACAATCTAGCACAACTGCAACAAGCTTTTTTTGAAAAAAAACCGCTCAAGCGTTTAGCAATTAACCAAAAAGTAGTGCAAACGATTAATGAATTTAAGTTATTACGGTTGGCCAGTGTATGGGAAAAATAAGAAAAAAAAGAGAGCGGCATGCGCTCTCTTTAGATTAGTTTAATTTCTTGGATAAGATATTATTTATTGTTGTTTCAATATCAAGCAAAGAATCAATTATTAGATTATTATTCAATTTGGTTTCATTAAGAAGATCACCTATTAATTTTAATTTGTCTTGAATAATTACCGCTTCAGACCTATGGTCCTTTTTTATATTTTTTAATTTGCTTTGTAGTTTTCCAAGTCGTTGAATTTGCGCATGCTTTGCTTGGATATTAATACCAATATTTGATTGATTAAGATTCATATCTCGCACAATTTGATTAAATTCATTCAATAATTTTTTATTATTTTTATTTTCCTCAATTGCTTTGATATCTAATGTATCAGCTATATCTTTTATAGATGACAACCTGATATAAGCTTTATACAATTTCATGTAAATTCTTATTGCTTTTTCATAATGTGGTGCAATAACCCAATTTAAAGGGTTTTTAGATTTGATCAATAATATTGATGCATTCTTATGAAATTTACAATTTGTTAGCACTGTATTTTCAAAATTATTAAAATTATTTGCATCAAGCGTTTTGCAATATTTACTATCTATCAAAATATGTTGACCGTTTTTTTGTTGATTTTTAGCTACTTTATGCAATACAGATTCAATATTAGTTAAATCATTTATCTTATTCAATAAGTTTTTAAAACATTTTATTTCTCTATTTATATGACCCTTCAAATGGGCACCATTAATATTTTCTGGCTTAACTCGTGCTTCAGATTCATATTTAACAAAAATTTTATCTTCAAGCTTTAAATCATTTACTAAATTATTTATAACTGCTTGCTTATTATCTGAGATATCTTTAGCCAATGGCCATTCATCAATTTGCCAAGTTGCAAACAAAAAATTGTTCTCATCAATCGATTTAAAATTACTTGGAATTGAATTACCTAGCATTTTTTCAGCATTATTTAAAAATTGTCTGTGCTGAACATATTTATATAAATAAACACCACCAAGCACAGTCGCACCAAACAATGTTTTATTAATACCATATTTGCAGGATAAACCGGTACTAGCAAGCGTAGTTAAACCTAATTCAGCTTTATGATTTTTAATCCACTGGTTTAAACCAGAAGCACAATTAATCATTGATTGTTTAGCAGAATCTTTAAGTGAATGAAAATAACTCATTGGCAGCACAGATTGTGCTGAAAAAAAAATAAGTGTGACGAAAAATATTCTCTTTGAAAACAATTTCATAATAAAACCTCCATATGGCTCCATTTATTCAATTTATGATATTTTCATCATAGCAGAAATTGATGGAATGCTCAAGGCGCCCCTATAAGCGTGGCCACCCATTACCACCAACTTCAGTCCTGATAGAAGAAATAATATCGCGCAATGTTTCAAGCCGTTTAAGCATTACAACAAGCTCAATATATATTTGAGAGGCTAAATTGTAATTAGGCCAAAAAATACGCACCCCTGAATTATCTGGATGAAATGCTTCCGGTTGTTCTACATTGCGATATACATCAGTATATTTTTTTAATAGCTGTTTATCTTCTTGTAATTGCTCAATTTCTTTATTTAAGGCAACCATTACTTGAATCGGAGATGGATTATCAATTTTTTTGCCATTTATTTGCACACGAATCCGTTGTGCATATATATCTTTAATAAACGCAGTACGTACTAAATATTTTTCTTCATTCATAAGCCATGCCGTAGGCCAATAATAGCCATCACCAAATCGGTCATCTTGTTGCCGCCAACGACAAAACAAAAATAATTCGTCTTTTTTTGCATTGGCTTCTTTCCAATAATCCTCGACAGTGGTACGTACTTGATAATGCTTTTTTATTTTTTGTATTTCTTTATAACCAGAAAACCATTCATACAAACCATAAACTGGCATCGCGCATAAAGTGCTCATCCCCACTTTTTTGTTTATTAAAAAGCCGCTTGAACCAATCAATCCTGCAAAAAGATACGTTTTATAATACAGAACCCGATCTTTTGTATCATACATTGATTGCTGTACATCTGCTAAGGCTGTATCGAGATCAAAACAAACACTGGCTTTGAAAACAAGACATAACAATAAAAAGAACAATTGTTTCTTTTTCATAAAATATTTCCTTCCTATTATATTTTTTGTTATTACATAATAGCAGAAATTAATTATTTCCCAAAGGAGAACCCGTATGAATAATTATACATTTAAAGATTTTTTACCCCTTATTATCATTTTCTCCGTAGTTATTGCATTGACAATTATTGCGCAAAGTTGGCGCGGCGATTTTAGCTGGATGAGCACAATGAACGATTTTATGGGCTTTTTCTTTATAGTTTTTGGAAGCTTCAAAGTAATCAATTTGCCTGGTTTTGTGGAAGCATATCAAACCTATGATATTGTTGCTAAGCAAAGTATTTTATATGCCTATCTTTATCCATTTATTGAACTTGGTCTCGGCCTTGCTTACTTGTATAGATTATATCCAATAGCAACTAACGTTATTACATTAATCGTTATGCTGGTAAGCAGTATTGGCGTATTTCAAAAATTACTGGAAAGAGAGCAAATTGTCTGCGCATGCTTAGGTGCTGTATTTAAAATTCCTATGACATGGGTAACGCTCACTGAAGATTTATTAATGGCAGGTATGGCATTTGCAATGTTATTAATGAGGTAAAAAACTTCAAAAAAACATCTATTGTCCTTATTTTGTGCAATTTGCTACAATAAAAGAGGTCAAATTAATTTAAAATCACCTCATAAAGTGAATATTATGTACCGATTATATTATCTTTTCACTCATATGTTAATGTTGTTGTTTCTTGCTATAAATTTAGACACATATTCATCCGAAAAATGTATGATCCTTGATAATATTAAATATTTCACCAAAAGAACCGTCATAATTAATGAAGATTCGCAATCACATCTTACCAAAAATTTACGCTATCTATTAGGCGAAATTGCAATGTACAATATTGATCAATTTTTTCAATTTCAAATGGTACCAAAAACAATAATAATTAAGAGAAAAAATAACGAGAATCAAGAAATAATATGTGGTTCCCAATGGATAGAGCCAGAAGAAATAATTATCGGCAATGCAGAAAGTTTACAAAAGCTTATTACACAACAAGAATGGGCACAAATGAATATTATTTGCTTTCTTTTTGGCCAATATGATCGGCACTTTGGCAATTTAATAATCGAAAAAGATAGCAAAAAACTCTACTTAATTGATAATGAAGCCATAGCAAATGTAAAACAATTTGTACTCGCTTATAGCTCGAATAAAGAATTAAGTTGTCCTTGGGTAGGTGGTGTGGGTGATTTTATAGCTAAAGAAACAATTTTCCCACATGAAGAACCAACAGATTTTCTTTCAGTCATTGCGGTCAAACAAGGCCCCGAAAAAATTCATGCTTCCTTTCCTGATGTTGATACTTGGACCAAACTAGATATAGATAACGGATATTGCCGCATATGGCGTAATCTTTTGTGGCGCCAATTTTATGCTTCGCAAGAAGGCATCGCCGCCCCATTTTCAGAAATTATAAGCTCCGCATTATTTAAAAAATTAAAAGCGCTTACTGCAAAAGATTTGACTTCGTTTTGGCCAGAAATACCATTTACAATGACAAAAGAAGGCCAACAGGAATATCAAGATTTAATTGAGCAATTTATACAAAAAACATTAAACCGTAGAGATATGATCGTTGAATATTTTGAAAAACATTCAGAAAAAATCAGAGAATATAAATAAAAAAAGCCCTGCACTTAACGCAGGGCTTTCAAAATTCAAAAAAAATAATTTTGTAAATTAACCAACTTTTAATAATTCCACATCAAAAATAAGATCTGCATTTGGTCGAATAACCTGCCCTGCACCACGCGTGCCGTAAGCTAGCTCTGATGGAATAAATAAGCGACGTTTTTCACCAACTTTCATAGGCATAACTCCCTCATCCCATCCTTCAATTACTTGACAAACACCAAGAGTAAAGGTAAACGGTTGCCCGCGATCTACACTGCTATCAAATTTTTTGCCAGGCTCGCCTTGTTCATTCAACCAACCAGTATAATGAACTGTCACTTGCTGCCCCTTTTTTGGCGAAGCACCAGTTCCTTCTTTAATAACTTCGTATTGCAAACCAGAATCAGTTTTTTTATGTGTCATTTTTGAAATCCTTTTTGGTTCATCTATTTTGTTGTTTTTTCTTTTATTTTTTGATTCTATCAAACCTGCTACTAAAAAAACTGGCAAGACTATTAAAGAACCAATCATTAATTTCTTCATTATTATTCCTTTTTAATATAAGATTTTTAAATGTATTCCTAAGATATCAAAGCTTATGTAATTCAACAATAGTTAACTCATGACAACTGGCATTGTCTTTTTATATAAAAAAGACAAAAATAATGCATTAATATATAATTTCGTAAAAAATTTGATTTTCTTTTCGCTAGCTTTAAGCAAAAATCGACTGCACCAAGTATCCCGAACGGAAGACAAACACCTATAAAACTATAAACGAAAAATTCTTTTGGTAAGAATGAAAACTGTTTTATCCATCGAGATACAGAAGGGAATTTTTTGCGCCATAAATTTTGTGATTCATCATCTTCTATATGATAGCTATCATTTAATAATTTCTTCACTTCTGGATCAAGAAAATCAAAGGTTGCTTTTAACAACCCACATAAATTTTTATTCTGACTAAATATTATTATTGCTAATTTTTGCTGCCAATTTAAATCTTTCCATAAATACAAAAGATTATTTAAAGAATATATTTTGATTTTACCATTAAAAAGCTTGAGCGCTTTTCTTCCAGAAGTATTCAAGTTTACTTTACTAATATTATTGTCATTTTTTCTAATACGAAATACATTAGACGAAGAAACTAAATTAGCTGAGTTTTTAAGATCATAAATTAAAATTGCATCTTCTTGTTCATATAAAAAAAATTCTTCCTGCGAATTTATAACAGATGGTCCGATAGTGCTCAAATACTCTTTTTTAGATTCACCCGTAGCAAGGTTTTTGAAATTCCAACTCAATCCTCCTCTTGCGTTACAAGCAGCTAATAAACTACCATTATCACTAAAAATAGGGTGGTAATATTTTTTAAGTTCTTCATCTTTATAAAAGGAATCATCCAAATTGTTTCTTTCAAATCCTAGCAAACCAGCTTCGTAGTCATGAACAAAGATAAAATTACTATTTTTAGTAACTAAGCCCCAAGGTTTATCAAAAATTTTAAGAATTTTATTGGCTTCTACATTAAAAATTTTCAGATAATGAAAATAATCTCTCATTTCCATTTCTTCATTACCTTTACTAAAAGAAACTACACATAATTTACCATCGTTACTTAAAGAGACCTCGTCTAAATCGGTTCTATAATATATTGTACTTTCTTGATTTCCGTTTTCTTTATTAACTTTGGTAACTTGATTGGTTTGATTATCAAGTATATATTGGTAATATTTTCCATCAATATTTTCTATATTATCAGGAAAAAGAGTTATATTCTTAATGAAATTGCCTGTATTAATATCCCAAATTGCAAGAACATTACCAGCGGCGGGTACACAAATAAAGTTATCATTAACCACTACCCGGTATATCCCTCGCGTCGGCAAAGTAAATAAAGCTTTCCCAGATTTAATATCAAACATAGAACCAATACCATTTTTTACAACAAATGCATGCTTTCCATTATTGCATAGGTGAGCATCGGTAGTTTTTGTTCCAAAGCGCTTAAACATCCCATATATAGATACAATCCAAGGAAACTTCAAGTTGGGTTCAAATTCTGTAATCGTTTTATATTCAAAACTTTCAATTGCTTTTCTATAGGCGTGATTAAAATTAATATTTGTATCAATTTTTTGAGCAGTATCAGCATTAATACTTAAATTACCTGAAAATAATCTATTGTAATTTTCTGGGCTCTTACCATAATTTATAATTGACTTAATACACAAATCACCTAATGAATTAACAGTTTTATTGTCGATAATCTCCATGGAAAAAAGAGAAATCGGAAAAAAAAGAACAACCAAAAATAAATACCATTTTCTAAATTTCATAAAAAAACCCTCATATTATCAATACAAAAATTAGTTATAATGTATCAATTTAGTCCTTGAAAACATAAAATTTTAAGAATTCATTATGAATAAAATAATTTTTTCAGGATTAATCATCACAAGCATATCAACTAACATTGTTTATTCTATGGATCAAGAAAATTTTTTAAATCAATATCAAAAAAATAATGAAAATTTAATTAATGCAGCAAAGGCAAATAATATTGAGCAGGTCAAAAAAATTTTAAATATTTTAATAGAGAAATTACATTCTCAAACAGCTTGCTTAACGGAAGTTTTCTTCTCTGCTATGCATACTGCTGCCGAAAAAAATGACGCCGAAGCTATCCATCTCCTTCTAAAGTCAGATACTCCCGATCGAATAAAAAAAATTAGCACTATCGTAGTTTTTGTAGAAGATTGTATAAATGACTATGTGCCTATTATTGAAACAATTGTAGAACATTATCCTCAATACATAAAATATCCCTGTGACCAAGAATGCTTTCTTTATGCAATACAAAATAACTTTATTAAAATGGTTAAAATAATTTTAAAACATCCACAAGCTAATCCTTTTTTGGATACAATGGACAAAGAAGACTATTATACACCGCTTGAAATAGCCCAAAAAAATAATCATACAAAAATGATTAAAATCTTAAAAAAAGCAGAAAAAAAATATATAAAAAAACTAGAGCACAAAAAAGAAAAAAGAAAAATTACTCTAAAAAAATTGAATACAGAAATTAAGGATTTAAAAAATTTCAGTAATGTTAAAAAGTAAGAGTTTTTTATGAATAAAATATTATATTTTTAGTACCCACCTTGGAACACGCTCCATATATTGCTTATAGCGAAATCCAAATTTTCTGATTAATAATGGCTCTTCTATATAAATAACGTAGTAATGTAATAACAATACTATTAAAAAAAAATAACAATACAAAAGAAAAGAACCTACATATAATGATTCTCCTAAAAGAATGACCATATAACCGAAATACATGGGATTTCGTGAATAAGAATATATATTTTTTTCAATAAAATCTTTTGGTGGCTCAGTCATCAAAGGATTGCCTAGTCCTCCCAATAAAAAAAGTCCGAAACAATAAACAAAAAGAATTGCTCCTAATAAAATAAAACTTATCCCTAAATCAGTAAGTAATATATTGTTTACGGTATTTAAATGTAATTTCTTATTCAGTAGAACAATAAAATAAGGACCAAGAATTAATCCAAAAAAAGCAATTCCAAAATTAATTAGAAATGAAACAAATCGATTCACTCATTCTCCCTTTAAGTACTATTTTTTAAATAAGTATTTTTCTATTAATTTTAATATATACAAATCTTTCTTCAGTCTAAATAGATAGTTTCATAATTATTTAGGCTGATAAATTTTTAGTGATAGCCAAATAAATTTCAGTAATTTAAATATTAGAGTATAGCAATATAATTTGCCAGTTTTGGCAATATTTCTTGCAAATCTTCCTGTAAAATAAAATCATTATCAGATAAATAATTCGGCATGCCTAAATCGATCGCAATAACAATCGCATTCGGATTATTTTTTTTATAATTAGCCAAAAATCCACAATCATCATGACTCAAGCCAAGGCAAACAATAATATCAATTTCTTGTAAATTATTAATTGTGATCGAGTTTGCCTCATCTGAATGAGTAAATATTGGTACAATTCCAGTACGTTGCTGCAATAAATCAATATTTTCCGTCAAAATATTAATATTTTTGTACTCTGCAATAAATTTTAAAGCATAGTGCGCTTCGGTTGGATTGCCATACAAGGCTTTTTTACAAAATTGAGAAAATTGACCAGTTATTTTTTTTGGATTAAATAAAATATCAGTAACAAGCTTTTTTATATTATTAAAATTAAACAATTGATTCAATTCATAAAGAGTCGGCACTTGGCTTGCAGAAATCCCAGCACCCGTATAAAAAATAAATGTTTTGTTTTGTAATAAATCGCATAATTGGTCAAAATTAATTTGCTGTGGATTGGGATCAACCAATTTTAGGGGTTCGGCAAAATAATAATCAGGAAGGCTTTCATTACGATTTTTAAAATATTTTTTGATATTTTCTAAATATTGAAAATTATAAGAACGCAATGGAATTCCAAGAAGACTTACCATAAAACTTGCTTCTTTATTTTCATATAAACAAGTAAAACTAAATTGTTTAAAAATCCAAGAAAAACTTGTTTCCCATTCTTTTGCAAGTTGCTTAACTTCCTGATCTGAAATTTTATACGGTCGTTGCAAGAGTATATTTGGATAAAGATTGAAGGTAAGTAACAAAAAATGAAGAAATATTTTTTTCATATAAGCTTTTCAATTCTAATCATTACAACAGTCTTTATTACACGCGTGAATACATAGACAGGGTAAGCAAGCAGCAGCCAAACAACACATTTTTCGATTTTTGCGGCGCATATTATTCCTTCCCTTTCCTATTTATCATAATTTATTAATTTTCATTGTTTGCAAAGTACCATAGGAATCTAATATTTTAAGTCTTTTTGCTTTCAATTCTTCTGCTGTAAGAGTATTTTGACTATCTGATGGTACTAAAAGTTCTCGCCACTCCAATCCACTGCAATTATCATTCTCAATTATCTTTCGTAACCATATCACCGCATATGTTTTAAAAATCAAGCTAGAATAACACATAGGAACATTTCTTATATTTTCAGGTTGGATACTAATTACTTTTTTAGACAAATCAAAAAATATTTCATTAAAATTCTCTTTTTGTACAGAGCTCAAAAAATTATAATCCAGCGCAATTCTTTCTTGAAAACGCGCATGCCATTTCATTGATTTTTCAGCATTCTTCTCCTCGTAATTTTTAATTACTTTGCTAAATACAGACCATACATTTCCTTTTTTTAGCTCTTTATTTGCTATTTTTACATTTAAATGTTCATATTTTTTAGGGATTGCAGCTAATACCCGGCGATCTACAGTCTTTTGATTAATATCCGGATTTACCATTTTTTTCATTGCAAAAAGTGGCATTGTAGCAAATAGCAAAATAAGCTTCTTCATTTTAACTCCTATTTTTAACATGTTTAATTTCGCATTATATTATTATATAAGTAACAATCTAACAATGGCGAAGTTTTTTATATGATTATTGATATGAATATCTACCAATATTGCCGTAATTCTGATTGATTTCTTTACGTTTTCTTTTGGTAGGTATTAAATCAAATGATGAAATCTGTTCTTTATTTAAAGCATCTGCGAGCACTGCTCGTGCTTTCTCTGTAAATTCTAGAAGCTTTTCACTATTAGGATTAACACCCCATTTATAGTCATACTCTAATCCAGCTTCATAAAGTACGCTTGCTATTTTAAATTCAATGAAAGCAAGTTCAACTTTTTTCCAAAGTTTCTTTACCCAAAGTGGATATTCTGGATCTTCTGAAGCATTAGGATCTTTAGTCCCTTCTTCTGGATTTTTATATTTCCAAGCAGTAATCGATGCAAAAAGACGATTAGGATCATCTTGCATCTGATCCCATGTATACCACCCTTCCATTGGCATGAGTACTAACCTTTTCATTCGATCAAACGGATATATATAATTTCTTTCAAGGGCTGTCTTAAAAAATTCTTGAGTATCCAAATTACTTAAGTCATCGATGACACGTACTGGAACCGTTATATCTTTATTTTGCTGAGCAGCTAAACATTCGTGATGACTGTCGACTAATATTTTTAGCCCATTCGGCCCTAAAATTATAGGTATTGCATCCTGTATACTTAAAGAACTTTTGGCATTATCAAACTGGCCTTTCGTTTGCATTAATTTTTTTGCTTTTGTAGCAACATTTTTTCGGGTAAATCTCAGTTGGCCAGGAGAAAGTTCGGTAATTGATATATATTTTTTCATGTCTTTTTTTAATATCGTTTCTTCTGAAAGTATCCAATCAAAGCAAGAAAAAAAGATTAAAAGCAACAAATATTTGTGATTCATATCTTTTTCCTTTATCAATTATGTAAGTTAATTTTAAAAATTTTTAAGTATGTCCTCAAGCGCTTGCTTTAATCTGGCATGTTCTTCTAATCTTCTTTGCTGTTCCTGTTTCATAATTTCAAGAATCTCTTTTTCCTTTTTCAATTCAAATTCTATTAATTCTTTAGACTTTAAGAATATCTCAAACCGCAAACTAGATTTTTTTAATTTATTTAGACTCGCTTTTTCATTATTTTCTTGCATAGAAAAAAGCATTGTTTGAAATGATAAACACAACATAAAAATCTTGATATTTTTCTTCATCAATAACCTCTCTTTTTTTACTCATAATTGTTATTATTTGCAACATATTTTTTCTGAACAACAATAATATGGCAAACAAAATAAAATTAGACAAAAATTTCGACTTCGTGAATATATTTTTTCTTTTAGGGAAAAAGATTCTAATTCTTCCTTAAATCTATTCGTATCTTCTCCTGAATTTTGTTGCGATGGAACAATAACTCTTTCAACTTTTAGATTTTGATTCTTTAATATTTCTTGAGCTAAAATTTCTTTTTCCTCATTGGTTTCAACGGCCATAATATTGATAAAAGAAACCAATAAAAAAACTTCCACAAACTTTATCATCAAAAAACCTTCTTTTATATTTAAAAATATCATTAGATAACGATCAATTTTTTTAGCATTTAAATTATTTTTCAATTTCAAAACGCTACAAATATTAAAATCTCCAAGCATTAGTATATATGATAATAAATATTCTCTAAACTAGAATTTCTATATAATAAATTTAATCTTTTCTTAAAAGAAATGCTGCCATACGAAGCTTTCTACTACGCTCTACGAACTTCGAAGGATAGATTAGCGAAATATGGTGCACCCTATCGGATTATTTTAGAACTTTAATTCCAGATAATAACATGCTGCTTACAGTCAAACAAATGCTGGTTGCTTAAGCTTGATCATTTAAAATACAAAAATTATTTTGTTAAAGTTGTATTAATTCGTTAATACCAAACATCATATGGAAAGAGGCTATTCTAGTTAGATTTTTTTGCTGGTCACTTGGCTGACAACAATCATAAGCTGCTTGTTCGGCTTACTAGAAATATTTCGGGAAAAATTTTTGGCGATAAAGGATATCTTTTAAATGAAAATATAATAAAAAGCTTTTATCAAAAAGAAATTCAATTTATAACAAAAGTGAGATCAAATATGAAAAATCAATTTATGAATATGATAGATAAACTATTACTTTCCAAGCGAGGTATGATTGAATCAGTCAGAGATATTCTCAAAGAACGGAGCATTCGAGACATAGAAGCGCTTGGGGGTTTTTTTTCATATTTTTACTTCTTTCACTGCTTATCAAATGAGAAAAAAAACCCTCAATCTCTACTGAATTAACAAAAAATTTAATATGCGCTTAGATCGAATTCACGTTAAAATACAAACAATGCTGTGCGTTTAAGTTAATCTTTATACTGTTTACATTATTCAGAGAGCCTATGCACAAAAGCTTATTCATAATCATAACATATCAATATCTCCCTAAATTTTGGGCCAGCTCCTTTCATTGGAAATTGAATCTGGCCGAGCAGGATGCGAAATATCAGTTTTTAGTGAAAAATATGTTGACTTTCACACAGTAAAGATGATATATATTTAAAAAAGTTGACTTTCACACAGTGAAGATGATATATATTTAAAAAAATAGATTAAAAAAAAAGGAAAAAATGCAACATAATTATAATTGCTGGTTATTAAGTATTGTCGTATGTACAACCTTTACCAACACTACATATAACAATGTAGAAAAGCTCATAAAACACTATGCAAAAAATCCTATCAAAGTTTTTATGAATTCTTCCACAGTTTCTAATCTGGGTTTTGGAAATTGTGATTCTTCACAAAATGGTGAGAACTTGGTTATTGAAACGTTTATTCGAAAAAATGATATTGTTTTAGATGTAGGAGCACATATTGGTTTATGGTCAAAAGCTGTATTAAAAGCTACCAACAATAGTTGCTCTATTTATTCCTTTGAGCCTGTACCTGATTCATACGATGTTCTTAAAAAACTAGAATCACCATTGGTGAATCGAGTTTTTACTTTTTGTTGCGCACTTGGCAAAGAAGAAAAACAAACGACAATGAATTATTTTTTTGTTCGAGGATCTGATTGTAGTACTTTATTTGAAAGACCAATCTTATCTGATGTTCCAGTATGTAAAATTATAGTAGACGTAACTTACTTAGATAAGTTTTCTGAAGAGAATAACATTCAACATATTAATTTCTTGAAAATAGACACCGAAGGCGCTGAGCTGAATGTTATTCATGGGGCTCGAAAGCTTCTTGAAAATAATAAAATTGATATCATTCAATTTGAATATGGAGGAACTTATCCTGATGCAAATATTACACTGAAAGAAGTGTATAATTACTTATTATCACATAATTATACACTTTTTAGAATTGTTTCTAATGGCTTAATTCATATTGCTGAATGGGTTGAATCATTAGAAAATTTCCAATATTCAAATTACCTAGCATTGAAAAATATTGCCTGATAGTAACCCTATAGTTAAATTATTTTTTTGATGCATACCCTATTAACCCCAATGCCTAGAGAACAATTTTTCGTGCCAGCCGCCTTGTCCGGCGTAGTCTTGGCGAAAGCCCAAAATGCATAAAGTTTTAAATTAAGTCCAGCCTTCTTCGCGTTTCGCTTACGCCGGCGGACAGCTTTCGTCTTTATTTTGTAAATTTCACTGCTTTCTTAAAATTTAACCTTTAAAAAATTGCTCCCGCCAGCTGAAGCTACAGCAATCTCTTATCTCTAAATGCTCGGCCAGAATGCGATTTTAAATATTTCTCAAATTCAATCGCTTTTTCTTTATTGCTAAATGCTAAGTACATAACCAATTGCCAAGGTTTATATTTCTCTGTGTGAGTAGTAGTACCATTATTATGATTAGATAGACGTTTTTTTAAATCTTGTGTGTGACCTATATATATTTGGTCAGCATGACTTATAGATTGAATAATGTATACATAATACATTTAAATTCTCTTAAAAACTGGCGTGCAAATCCGTCGTCGCCTTACGGCTATACCGGACAGGCTTCGCACTTTTCTATAAAAATTATTTTTTTCTACCTTAGCTAATGCCTGCTAGGCGTAGCCCTTTATGGGCGAAGCCTGGTGTGCCCGACCGGAATCGAACCGGTGACCTACAGATTAGGAATCTGTCGCTCTATCCTACTGAGCTACGGGCACGAAAATTTTTAAAAGATAAAAAATAGTTGTTGCTTGAACTTATGGTTTGGCCAAATAGTTGATTTTCTGTTTAGCTTTTTCTTCTATTGACTCATTTAAAAAAACTGGCCGTGCCAGCTGAAGCTTTCTACTACGTTCTTCGAACTTCGAAGAACAAGTTAGCGAATAGAAATTCATTTAACTAGCCTTACTACGCTCTACGAGCTTCGAAGGGCATACTTCGCTTTTTTATATCAAAGTAGTTTTTTATTTATTTATAATTATTCCATTAATAAGTTGGCCGTGCCAGCTGAAGCCTTGGCGAAAGCTGGTGCGCCCGGCAGGAATCGAACCTGCAACCTTCAGATTCGAAGTCTGACGCTCTATCCTATTGAGCTACAGGCGCAAAATCTAGTTAAAGTTGTATCAAAAAAAATAAAAAATGGCTAATTTGTAAGACTCATATATACGTAAATATATCATAAACTTATTATTTTGTACGAATAAAATAGGCTAAGAATTCTTTATTTCCGGTCGCGCCTTCGATAGGTGATTCAATCACTCCCTGGCAAATAAAATCATGCTGTTCTATACCTTTTACCACCTTATCGATTATTTCTTGATGCAATTTTGGATTTTTAATGATACCCCCACGGCCTACTTGTCCTTTTTCAGCTTCGAACTGTGGTTTAATGAGCACAATAAGCTGTCCATTTTCTTTAAGTATATTATGAATGACATCCATTACTTTTAATACTGAAATAAAAGATAAATCTAACGTTATTAAATCAATTTTTTCAGGAAGTGGCCCTAAATGCCGTAAATTCGTACGCTCCATCACAATTACACGAGAATTAGTACTGATTTTTTCATGCACTTGACCATAACCAACGTCAACACCATATATTTTTTTTGCGCCGCGCTGAAGCAAACAATCAGTAAAGCCACCGGTCGAAAGGCCTGCATCTAAAACAGTTAAATTAGTCACATCAATATTAAAATGATCAAGAGCTTTTTCTAATTTAAAGCCTGCACGCGAAACGTATTTTGGTTCTTCTAAATCTATTTTTATTTTGGCATCATCAGTTATTTGCGTTCCTGGCTTAGAGATCATTTTACCATCAATAGTAACTTTGCCTTGCATGATTAAACTTTGAATGTGAGTACGGCTCAATGCAGGATGTAACTCCTGTATTGCTTGATCTAATCTTTTTTTTTCTTTTTTCATAATTACATTACGCAGGCATTGCAACGTCTGAGTTGATGGGCACCATTGGCACTTGATTATCGGCAAGCATCATATTATGTGCCGGTTCGTTAGTAATACCCGCTTTGGCAACTAGTGTTTGC
Source organism: Candidatus Babeliales bacterium (assembly GCA_040879965.1). Lineage (NCBI taxonomy): Bacteria > Candidatus Babeliae > Candidatus Babeliales > Candidatus Babeliales bacterium. The sequence continues at coordinate 335,116 of JBBDJI010000013.1, forward strand.
ATAGTTGGCGATAATGGAAAAAAATAATCTTTAGCAAGACGGATATCATCATGTAATACTTTTTTAAACGGGCATACCACAAACACACCATCGGTTGTTTCGATCGTTAAGTTTTCAGATGTTAGGCCTTTGAATAATGCTTGCCGCATATCATCCATGGTTTTTACGCGTTCATCATTGACTTTTTTGAGTACTGCTCCAGGCATTAATGCACGAGATCGATGCGCTTGTGAATCAGGAAATATATGCGTAATAATAAGTGCTGATTCCATTTGATGTTTCATTTCTGTGTATTTCGCTAAACTTGGTGCCATATTAATCAGCGCTGGCAAATGATTAATGGTTAATGGCTGAATAACCATGCCGGCAACTATTTCATAATCAATTGCTTCAAAACCGGGATAAATTTTACGAATCGGTAATAATTCTGATTGATCAAACAATAATGAAATATCTTGTCGTTTACCATTACGATAAATTACCAGATGAACTTCTTGCCCTAACTTTAATTGCGAAACATAATCGATGATAGAAATTTTATCTTCATTCCACGCAAGTTCACCATAAATATCAATTTTATGACCATTAATTTCGTAAATCATATCGCCACGCTTGATGCCAGCTCGAGATAACGGACTTCCCTTGTAAACATTAACTACATAAAGCCCACCAGGACCAGGATTTCCTAAATAATTTGTTAAACTTTCACTCGCATTATTGAATAAAATTCCTAAAAATGGTTTACGTAATAATCGTACCGTCCGTAAATCATCTAATATTACTTTAAGTTCATTGATAGGAATAACATAACCAATATTTTGCGCATCAGGTGCATACATAGTATTAATACCGACCACACTTCCTCTTCTATCAATTGAAGGACCACCTGAATTACCAGGATTTATTGGTGCATCAATTTGAATTAAATGTGATTCTCGTCCACTCACTACCCCTACCGTACTTTTTAAACCTTGCTGGCCTAACGGATATCCTAATGTCATAATTTCATCGGCTCGATGTATAAAATCAGAATCACCCAAATTAAGATAAGGAACATCACCAAGAATGGATTTAATTTTATCTAAACCTTCTGGACGTATTTTTAATAAAGCAAGATCACGTTCTGGGCTGACACCTACAACATCAACATCAATTTGATGCTTACCTAATGAAGGAATTTGTATCCATACCGATTTTGCTTGATCAATAACATGCGCATTCGTAATAATTTCACCATCTTTATTAATAAAAAAACCACTTCCGGTGGTTTGGTATTGATGCGGTGTTCTATATGGTTGTAATAAATCTACTGCCGCAACTTGTGAAAAAATTTGTGCAACCGTATCTTTTACTTTTGCTTGTAAATCACTCCATGTTGCACTTGGGCTTACAATACGCTCAACAATTTCTGTTCTTGGTGATTGCTGTACGTCAATAGTACTTGATTTCAATAATTGACGAAGTTCTTGTTGATCACGTTGTAATTTAACTACAAATAAAACCGCTCCAAAAGACATAAAAGTTACGGTTATTATACCGACAATATGCCATAATTTCATATTAACCCTATCAAAACAATAGTAAAATTAATGCACTCAAATAGCCAATTTTCCTCAGTTTAGCATACTCCTTAATTAAAACTAGTACCGTATTTATCGTATTAGTTGCCAAAGAGAAAGCATCGGTTTAGACTAATAATCTCAAACCTCGTACAAGGAGTCTTTATGAGTTCAATAACATCAACCGTAACACTTGAAAAATTAATTTCATTTTGTAAACGTAGAGGGTTTGTTTATCAATCTGCTGAAATTTACGGTGGATTAAATGGGCTATATGATTTTGGTCATCTTGGCACATTACTCAAAAAAAATATACGTACCGCATGGCTCCAATCAATTTATGCTGCACAAGATAATATTTTTCTTTTTGAAGGCTCTCTTCTTAGTCCTGAAGCAGTTTGGCAAGCGTCCGGTCATTTAGAACACTTTCACGATCCAATGGTTGATTGCCTTAGTTGTAAACGTCGTTATCGCGCAGATGATATCGATCTTAGCAAAGCATGTCCTCATTGTGGAAAAAAAGAATGGACTGATATACGTAGTTTCAATATGATGTTTAAAACACAAGTAGGTGCTTCAATAGAACATGCAACTACCGCATATTTACGACCAGAAACCGCCCAATCGATCTTTATAAATTTTAAAAATATTATTTCTACAAACCGTACAAAACTACCATTTGGTGCGGCACAAATTGGCAAAGCATTTCGTAATGAAATTAATCCAAAACATTTTTTGTTTCGCATGCGCGAGTTTGAGCAAATGGAACTTGAATGGTTTTGCAAAGAAGAAAATGCCCAATACTATTTTGATTTTTGGTGTAAACATCGTCTTCAATTTCATTACACAATTGGATTAAGTAAAGATAAATTACGATTACGCTCATATGAAAAAGATGAACTTTCTCATTATTCAATGGCAACTTCAGATATTGAATATGAATTTCCTTTTGGTTGGAAAGAACTTGAAGGCATAGCCCATAGAGGCTCATTTGATTTAACCCAACATAGTAATTTATCAGGTAAAGAATTATCGATTTATGATGAAGAAACCAAAGAATCATATATTCCTCACGTGATTGAATCATCAGTTGGTGTCGATCGCCTCTTTTTGACTTTATTATTTGACGCTTACCATGAAGAAAAAATCGAGAATGAAATTCGCATTGTGCTTAAGCTAACACCACAAATGGCTCCAATAAAAGCTGCTTTTTTGCCTTTGACTAAAAAACAAACTGAGCCTATGCATGCCATTTATAAGGAAATAAAAAAAGAATATCCTCATATTACATTTGATGAAACCGGTTCAATAGGAAAACGCTATCGGCGGCAAGATGAAATTGGTACGCCAGTGTGTTTTACTTATGATTTTGAAAGTGAAGCAGATAATACCGTAACAATGCGCGATCGAGATTCAATGAAGCAAGAGCGCATGTCTATTGATCAAATAAAAAATTATATAAAAACCATGCTACAAAAAAAGGAAAATGGGTAATGAAGTTAATTCGGCAAAGCTATGATTGGATGGGTAGACAAGTTCATACTCCGTATGCTACGCATATTTTAGCATTGCTTTTTTTTATTGAAGCAACTATTTTTTTTATTCCGGTAGATCCTTTACTAATTCTTTACTGCGTTGAACATCGTGATCGATCATGGTTTTATGCATTAATTGCCACTTTAGCTTCAGTAATCGGTGGTATTTTTGGCTATGCGATTGGTTTTACATTATGGCAAACTATAGGAAATTTTATTGTAACCTATATTATTTCACCCGTTACTTTTGCAAAAGCAGTTCACTGGTTTGCTGAATACGAAACACCAGCAGTATTAATTGCAGGATTCACGCCAGTGCCATATAAAGCAGTAACAATTGGAGCAGGGTTTTGCAAATTGCCCCTTTTACCTTTTATTGTATATTCACTCATTGCGCGCGGCGCACGATTTTTTCTGTTAGCACTTATAATTCGCACTTGGGGCGTATCTATTAAAGAATATATTGACCGCTATTTTAATATACTTGTAATTTTATTTATGATATTAATACTTGGTGGAATCTGGCTTATTAAATAATGGAAAAGGCAAAAAAAAATTCAAAGGAAGAATTAAATGCCCCCCAAAAAAATTGCACATTTTTCTCCCGGTCGCATTATCCTTTTATCAGTATTGGCGGCTATCTGTATTGGAACTATTCTATTATTGCTTCCAATTTCTCGGCGGGAAAATATATCAATTATTGATATATTTTTTACTGCCACCTCTGTTACTTGTGTGACCGGTTTGCTTACGGTGCCATTAAGTAGTTTTACGCCATTTGGACAAGTAGTTATTATGTGTCTGATGCAAATTGGTGGTCTTGGCCTGATTACTATGACTATTTTTATATTATCGGTTTTTGTACAACTTGGCCTTACTACACAGCTATTAGCCGGTCAAATGTTAGAATTAGAATCTTGGAAAAATATTCGCAGCTTACTACTGTTTATTATTCAATTTACCTTCGCTTTAGAATTATTAGGCGCAATTGGTATTTTCTTTTCAATATGGCACGATTTCCCATTGGAGTATGGGTTTTTTTATTCTTTTTTTCATGCAATTTCTTCTTTTTGTGATGCAGGATTTACTTTATTTCCAAACGGTCTTATTCCGTACAATCGAAATATTTTATTACTTACTATTACGGCAATTTTAATGTTTTCTGGTGGTCTTGGATTTATCACTTGGCATGAAATTATGGATTATATAAAAGCAATGATATTTAAAAAAAGAAGATTTTTTTCTTTGTACACAAAAATTGTGCTTTCTACTTCATTCTCTTTGATTTTTAGTACTTCAGTTCTTTATTGGATTTTAGAAAGAAATAATGCATTCCATGCAATGAATCCATTTATTGCTTTTTGTAATACTGTATTCAATGCAATTGCAAGTAGAAGTACCGGCTTTATTACAGTACATCCAACGGAACTTCAAGTCGCTACTTTATTTGTGGTTATGATTATTGCCTTTATTGGTTCATCACCCGGCTCCACTGGAAGTGGTATAAAAACAACTACTTTTGCTATTTTTTTGGCAACCGTTCATGCCGCAATTTCTGGCAGAACAACAGTTCAAATTAAAGGACGACGCATCGCACGTGATCAAGTATATAAAGCATTAGCAGTTATATCTTTAAGCCTGGCATGGATTATTTTAACTATTTTTTGCTTACTTATTACTGAACGTAGTTGGGAGTTTTTTGATATTGTATTTGAAGTAATTTCAGCATTTGCTACTCTCGGTTTATCAACCGGTATTACTCCATATTTATCAGTTATAGGGAAATTATTTATTATGACTACTATGATTATCGGCCGTATTGGTTCATTAACTATCATTCTTGCCCTACGCAAAAAACGTGCTGAAAAACAAGAATATCAATATCCCGAAGAACGCGTAATGTTAGGATAAAAAAGTAAATAAGGAATTAAATGAAATTTTGTGTAATTGGTCTTGGACGATTTGGGTATCAAGTAGCAACTACTCTCGCAGAAAATGGCATGGAAGTTTTAGGAGTAGATTCACATGAATCTATAGTATCCTCTATTCGTGATTATATTACCCATGCAGTCACACTACAAGTGAACGATGAAGTTTCGTTACGTTCCATAGGTGTTGATGAAATGGATACCGTTATTGTAGCAATGGGTGAAAATTTTGCCGGATCCATATTAATCACTGCCTTACTTAAAAAGAAACTTCACATTCCCCTCGTCATTACTCGTGCGGTCAATGAAATTCATAAAGAAATTTTAATGCTTATTGGTGCTGATCGGGTTATATTGCCAGAGCAAGAAATTGGTGCTAAATTAGCTGACAATTTAAGCTTGCCTTTTTCCGTTTTATCACGAGTCACTAAACGCTTTTCGATAGCTCAAATTACTACACCTGGTAGTTTTGTTGGTAAACATTTAGATGATCTTAATTTATATAAACAATATCGTATCAACTGCGTAGGAATAAAAAAAGAAGATGAGATCATGCCAGTCGATCCACATTATACTATCGAAGAAGATGATAATCTTATTCTTGCAGGCAATAATAAGGATCTTGAAGCTCTTGGTAAACTGTAAATCTCCTTTACTTGAATTAATTGAATTAAGTATTACTTATCCACATACCAAGCAACCCATTATCAATTCATTTTCTTTGAAAATTAATCGTGCAAATATTATTGGCATTATTGGTGATAACGGCTCAGGCAAAACAACTTTGCTTAAAACTATTGCGCGCTTAATTCCTATTTACAACGGAAAAATTATTTATCACACGAATAAAATTGGCTATGTGCCTGAAAATTGTATGTTATGCCCCTATGCTACCGCCTATGATATTTTATATTATAACCTGAAGCTCGCTCAGATTGAGCATAATATTGAAAATCGAATTGATGCACTTTTAGAACAGTTTAATTTAACAAATTATAAACACCAAAAAATAGCAACTTTTTCTAAAGGCATGCGACAACGCGTTGCTTTTGCACAAGCAATTGCCCATGATCCGGAACTTATTTTACTCGATGAGCCTTATTCTGGATTAGATAAAACATCAAAAGAAATTATCAATAACTTAATTATTGAACAAAATAATAGGGGATGTTCTTTTCTTATATCAGCCCATGAAATTGCTACAAATAATTTCCATTACCTCATCGACTTAAATAAAAATGACAAGCTGAAACAATAGTCGCACTTGTGCTAATTTTCAAATTAATTATAATTAAACTTATAGAGACTAATATAAATTCTTAAAGAAAAATCAAAATGAAAAAAATTGTTTATATTTTTTTGTGTATAAATTTTCTACTCTCTTCCTTATGCATTAATGCAGGAATTATCGATGTAATTCAATGGACAATAGCCTGCGGATGGCCAACATTTAGAGGACTCGTTGGAGCTGAACAAATATTAGATTATCATCTTAAAAAACTAGATATTAGCAGGGAAAAAGAAGCTCCCGAAAATGTACAAGATTATGTTCATGAGTCATTAACTCCTGTTTTAAAAAATGCTCAAGAACTTAAGGTATTTATCTGGCCTGATAAAGGAATTCGAGATTATGCAGCTGATCTGAATAGCATCTATATCGGCATAAATCCAACAACAAAAAAAACAATGCTGGAAGAACTTCTTGAAAAAAGAGAAAGCAATGAATTGACCGATGAAGATCATAAAAATTTTTCCATGATTAATTGGGTTTTACATCATGAAGCTAACCATATTATTAACAAAGATAAATATACAAAGACAATGGCTAACTTTATAATTCCTACTATTACCTGGCTTGGATTTAAAAAATTAAAAAATAGGATGAATCATATACCTTATTTTAACCCTTTGACTGCAATTCCTTTTGCAATAGGTTTAGCAATATTAAATAGAGAATTACTTAATGCCTATAGTCGTTATATAGAATATCAAGCAGATCGAGTGCCAAATGATAAAGAACTCTTAAATGGTGGTATTAGATTCATGGATCTTGAAATACAAAAAGAGCCTAAGCTAATAAAATTTTTCGAAAATGAGATAAAAACAACTATACCTGAAAATCGTCAAAAAATAGCTGCGTTTGCAATAAAATTCGTAAAGTGGTTCAGCTATGATCATCCAACAAATGAAAATCGTAAAACACAACTTGAAAAACAATTGAAAAAATTAGATTAATCAATTTAAATAATTCTTATTTATAAATTAAAATCAGGCATCACTATCTTTTTTTGTGTTTCTTCTTTGTCTTAAATCAGAATATCTTTTCTTTTTATATAAATTATCACTGTTATGGTCTTGTGATGCCTTCATTTGTTGTACTCTTTGAATTGCTGATAGTTTTGGTTCTTTAACGCCGTTATCTTTTGATTCTATTGCAAATCCAATAATTTTTGGTATATTATTCGATTTTTTTTCCATTGCTAATGTAACAATAAAGTTCATATTAAAAAACAAAAGAAAAAAGGCTTTATTAATTATTTTATACATTACAATCTCTTTATTTTAAATTGTTAATTATTACCTGAATGATTATGAAATAAAATATTATGAAAATAATCTTCAAAGCCGCTTAAATTAGAATCTTTGTCTTTGCTTAATAAATTCATTTCTCTTTTACATTTAGAACATATCTTGGCTGTAGCTTCATCTTGCACTTTTGATTGCGAGTTGTTTTCTTCATGTATTTGGCATTCTTTTAATTGCTCTTGTAGTTTCCAAAGCGCATTCTCAGAATTTTCCATTGTAAACGCAAATCTGCTCGTCATGCCTAGAATTAATAAAATCAAAACGTTCTTACTTATTTTTTTATTAATTTTGAATTTCATATTTTCTTTCCTTTAAAAAAAGTAAAATTTTTTAGTTAAAAATCAATCATATCAAAAAAATATAATATGTAAGAGCATAATATAATCAGTATTCGGTTGTTTTTTTTTCAGAATCTTTAAAAAACTTAAATATATCTACCATCCAAAAACCCTTTTGGTAAAGTTATTCGAAAACATCCCATTCAGATCTAATTTTTTTCTCACATCAATAAATTTAGTTAAATTCTCTCCATATAACTTAAAGGCATCTTCATACGTTAAATAATTTAATTTTCCCCAATGAGGCCGCCCATTAAATGGTAACAATGTTTTATAGAACTCTTTATAAAAAGGCATGAATTTTTCTTGAACTGGAGTAGTTACACTTATAAATACCACATCCCGGCCTGCAGCTGGGCTCAAATACATATCCTTTTCTGCATTAACAAAACGGCATAATATGCCATCAATACTTACTCCTTTTTTCTTATATTCCTTAATTAATTTTTGTACTGCCTCAACTGCCGGCACTAATATTTCTTGTTTTACTGCTATTTCTTCTTCTAAATATAATGGTGATGGCTGCCCTGAAAGAACTTTATACCCATATTCAATATTTTTTGATTGCGTATCGGTATTCAATATTTTTGAAAACCAAGTTGTACGCGATTTCTCAGTTTTATTAAATATATCGACTGCAACTTCATTAGAATCTGCATAGAGAAAAAAAGAAAAGAAATCATTATTCTTGTGTAAATTTGGATACTCATGACTTATGATTTTCCAATCAGTTGTATAATGAATATGGCTTACCCAAAATAATGGCACGCATTGCAAGGTTACGGCATAAATTATCCCTAAAGAACCGATAGTCATACGGCAAGCGGAAAACCATTCAGCATGAGAAGTTTTTGAAACTTCGTATATAGAGCCATCTGCCGCAAGTAATTCTATTTTTATTACAAAATCGGCCATAGTACCAGTATTACCGGATCCGTGTGTTGCCGTTGAGACAACGCCCGCGATACTTTGTTCAGTAATTGCTGGTTGATTGGGCAATGCCAATCCATTATTGGCTAATACTTTTATGAGATCTTTTAATTTTATTCCTGCTTGCACACGGATCTGTTTTTTTTCTTTATCAATTACAAGCACACGATTTAAATGGTCTGTATTAAGCAAATAACCATCAGTGCACAAAATATCGGTCCATGAATGCCCGGTGCCAATTGCCCGTATTGTTTTCTTCTCAACCGCTGCTTTCTTTATAATTTCTTTTAAATGTTCAAGATTTCGTGGTTTTATAATTTGTTGCGGATTACACGTTAAATTACCTGCCCAATTTGTCCATTCATCCGCGGCTAACATGGGAAAAAGAAAAAAAAATAACATATAAATAATCATCCTTCTCCTATTTTTATCTTCAAGTGACTATTGAAATACGTTTTAGAAAATTATTAACTTAAATCAAAACTAGCAAGGAGACCTATGCTTCCTTATCTTGATATTATCTATATTTTTATTTCAATAGTTTGCTATTCGGCATATATAATTCTCATAAAAGGAGTTTCAAGAAAAAATATCTTAGTCTCGTTATTTTGGATTCATACGGTTACTTATGTAGGATTTTTTTGTATATATTTATTTCGTAAATTTATATTAGAGCATGATTTGTTTGCAGTTGAAGAACTTATTCATGAATTCACGTTTATTAATGCACCATTATATCTTCTCATGGGTTTAAGTTTTCTGGGTTCATTTTTGATTTTCAATATTCTCATCATTAATTATCCAATTTCAAGAGTTTTACCTTTTGCAAAAATAAGCATGTTTTTCATTCTAATTGGTTATGCGATACTTGGAGATCCTTTTACGTGGAAATCAATGCTCGCCGCAAGTATTGTAGCAGTTGGCGCATTGCTCGCCGCGCTCGATGAAATGCCCTGGCCAAATCCTATAAAACCTTTTTTAGATGTGCCAAAGAAATTATGGATTGGTATACTTTGTGAATCATTACTTCTTACCCTCAATGCTCTCATTACATTTTTTTTAACACAAAAAACCACTATCGATGAAACAATTATGGAAAGTTTAAAGCATGTTTTTCCGTTTTCTTTTCATAATCCCTTTTATTTTAATTTGGGCGCGCGATTTTTTATTATGATTACTTTTTTCTTTTATATTTATGTTATTAAGGAATATAGAGAACATTTCTTTAAAGTACTTTCTGAACAAGGAAACTATATTTTCTTGCTTGGCATTTTATATTTAGCGTCAGCTTATGCTTATCAAGATGCCTATTTATTAACTAAAGATAAAGATGTTCTGGCTGCTTTAAGCAAACTCAGCATTCCATTGGTGATCTTTTTAAGTTCATATACGTTAAATGAAAAAATCGATGCGCCACAAATTATTGGATCGGCATTAATTGTAGCAGGCGGGGTTATTTCATTCTTATTTTAAAACTGAAACAGAATAAAATCGTGGATAAGACAGTAGACCAAAAAAAGTAATTACTTAAGCTCTACCAAACCATTTGAACAAACCATAAAATGAAACGGCTATTAAACCAAAAACGCTGAGTTTCCCTAAAGACGTTAAGCGTTTAATGGAAGGTGATTCTGAGGTAAGTTCTGAATTACAAGATTGGTCAATATGGTTATGCTTTAGAATAAAATTTTTCTCTTTTTTTAAAAATAATGGAATTATAGTTTGAGAACAAGAAAAAGTGATTTGTGGATAATTTTCTTTTAATCCTATAATTTCTTTAATTTCCCAGGATTTTGATCCTGCTGTTGGAAAATAATTTTGCCCAACTTTTAACTCATAAGGGCAAATTGACTTATTATCATCTGCTCTAAAAAATTGAATACAAAAAAGAAAAGGTAAAACTAAAATTGGTAGTTTTTTCAACATATCATCCTCCTTGGCACAGAAAAATAAGTCCCCATCTATGAGACAAACCTCCATTTATCTATGCTTAAATTTGCTCAATACGTATGACAGTCAGCGATTGACGATGTCCCTTTTTTACACGAGATTTTTTGCGTCGTTTGAATTTGAAAATAACGACTTTAGGCCCTTTTGTTTGTTTAACAATAGAAGCTTTAACTGGCTTATTAATGAATGGTTGACCAATCTCAATATTTTCCGGCCCTTCTTTGCGGAGCAATACTTCTGGAAATTCAATTTCTTGCCCTACTTCGCCTTCAATTTTCTCGATAGCAATTGTTTTACCTTCTATCGCTTGATATTGCTTGCCACCTGTCTGTATAATCGCATATCTATCAAATGTAATACCGTTGGGTGTCATTTCTGCTTTATTTTCCATTGAATCTTACCTTTTAGCTGAACTTTTTCATGTTTTACTATAATTATAAATAAATTACTCTTTTCTGTCTAGCTAGCCTCTATTTTATAATTTTTCTGCCATCAAACCTATGTTTTCAAATAGAAATGCTCAAAATGACAGAAGAAGCTAACTTTAACCTATTTTTAATATTCTGCTATACTCACTATAATCTTTTAAATTTTGTATAAAGGACTTTTATTATGAACTGGATTCTTTGTTTATTTCTTACGTTGTTCATTAATAATTTTCATATAACCAATAGCAATCAGCATGAAACACCTTCAAAGCAAAGTAATTTTACTCTTTCCTATGAAATATGTATGAATCAATTAAACACATTGGAATATACACTTCTTGAAATACTCACTGCATTACATGATCATTTAGAATACTGGGAACAATTACAATTGCGTCCAATTCGGCGTTTTATCAGTAACGGCCCTTTAAAATGGTTTAAATCTCAATCGCAAACGATAGAAATTAAAGACCACGTCAAAGTTTTACAACAAGAAATTGAAAATATTAGCCGGTATATTGGCTATTTGCATGAAATTAAACAACAAAAAAAATCTGCTTCCGCTAATTTTGCCCATCAAGAACTTTATCGGTTAGCGCATATTATCAATAAATGTCTGGATTATTCTGATCCAAATACGCAACCGATTATAAAAGAAAATCTTGAACAAGAACTCAATATACTATTGATGAAAAATAAAAAAAAATTAGCTCATTTTAAAAATACTATGAACGGTCGCATTGCAATACATAAAAAACCCTCTCATTTTTCTCGGCATTGGCTCGAATATTCTATTGGAGCGCTTTCCGCACTTAGTTCTTTGGCTTACTGGTATAAAAATCATGATAAAGTAAATAAATGGGTACATGACACCCATACTTCTGGCAAAAATTTTTATCATAATTATGCATATCAACCAATACAAAATATAATCGATATTTTTTATGGTAAATATGAAACTAAAGAACTAATTACTACCGAAGAAATAAAAAATTTAGAAGAAATGAAAAGAGAAGGAATTATTAATTTTTATAAAAAGCATACTAATCTTGCTGAACAAGAAATTAAAAAAATTGCAGAAGAAGCAATTCAACAAAAAACTTTACCAGAATTGATTAGAAAAAAATGGTTAGAGACCTCACCAAATGCATTGTGGAATGTATTAATTGGAAGCACAAGATTACCATATATCGGTAATAAAGATGCCATTTGGCTCGCTCTTTTGAAAATAGATGATGGTATTATCACTGGAAAATCTGCTTTATTACTTGGGCAAGATATACTTAAAGCAAATTCGCTCAATCAACAAATTCTAGTTGCTATACCTGCCGTACTCACGATACTCGGTGGATGCTATACGATAAAAAAAGCTTATAATTTATTTAAAAAAAATCCATTTGATTACATACAAAAAGAATTGATATCAATTGAAAGTATTTTAAATAAGTATAACAACTCGTCAATGTCTATAGATTATACTGCATTAGGTCTTATTCATTATCATGAATATAAAATCTTAAATAATATCGATTGCATTCCAGTTGGTGATCAAGCACGATTTATTCGTGATCTATCAGAACTCGATTCACTTGAGTTTTCAATCCCACAAAAAATTGCAACTATTAATCGCATGTATCGCGCCTATCCATTTTTAGTAAAAAAATAATAGATTATACAAAATTTGTACTAGATTAATAAATTTTTTATTTATATATAAAAAAGAAATATTTAATATTGATTGACAATATTATTTTTTGCTATTATAAATTTATCGCTTGGAGTAATAAGGGGGAGACGTATTAAATGAAAATTAAACATATAGCAACTATACTTGCATTCAATTGTCTATCATTTGCAGCACTTGTCGCACAACATACTGAAGAACGAATTAATAAAGCTGAAAATGAGCAAAATGCTTTACATCAAGCAGAAGCATTCGTTTTACAAAAACTTAATGAAATTGAATTAAATGCACGTATTAAGCAACAAGTATATAAAAAACAATTATTTTATGGGCACCCACTTGATAAAACTGATATTGAAATTTTGATTAGAAATATCACTCAATTAGAAAATACTAATCCTAGAACTGCTTGTGATAAACCCACTAAAGAATTAACTAAATCAGAATTTTCTGAAATATTTCAAATCATTAAACAAACTGCATGTAATGTACAACATGATAAAGGAAGATATTTTCTACCCTATGAACATGAAAAAGAGAGGTGGAAACAAATTATTCGTCGATTTTTTAATCGAACCAGAGCGATTATCAGAAGTTTTGGCCAAAGCCGATACAACTGATAATAACAATTCAAAAACAAAAAAGTATGCAGACAGAAAAAAGAAACCGCCTAATCATTGCTTTTCTTTTATAAGCCAAAGTAGATCTAATGCTTTTTTAGGAGATATATCATTTAAATCAAGTGAATGGAGTATGTTTAAGGAATCACCTTTCGCATTAAGTTTTGCTTCAAGTTCAGTAATTCTCTCTTTTAGATTTTGATTCTCTTGATTGATATCGGTATTGTTTATATCAAAAATAGAAGATTGATTATTTTCTGTTTTATGTACAGTAAAATTATGAAGTAGCATATCAGCTCGTTCAATAACTGCAGCCGGCAACTGTGCTAACCTGGCAACTTCAATCCCAAAACTACCATCGGCGGCCCCTTTTAAAATTTTATATAATAATAAAATACCAGAATTCGTTTTTTTGCTTGCCGCATGATATGAAATTATGCCTTGATATTGCTCATCTAATTTTGTTAATTCATGATAATGCGTAGCAAAAAGACACCGTGCTTTTACTACTTTATAAAGATATTCCACTACTGCTTGTGCAATTGCTAACCCATCAAAAGTACTGGTACCTCTTCCTACTTCATCTAAAATAACAAGACTATTTTTGGTTGCATATGAGCAAATGCCAGCAGTTTCTTCCATTTCCACTAAAAAAGTACTTTTACCATCTGCTACATTATCACCAGCACCAATTCGCGTAAAAATACGATCTAATATAGGAACATTCACACTTTCTGCCGGCACAAAAGCACCACACTGAGCCATTAAACACAATAACGCCACTTGTCTTAAATAGGTTGATTTTCCACCCATATTTGGTCCAGTAATAATAAGTAATCTTTCTTGATCAGTAATTTGTATATCATTCGGAATAAAACGATTACCTAATTTTTGCTCAATAACTGGATGCTTACCATTTAAAATCTTTATCTCATTTTTATCATTGAAAGCAGGACGAATGTAATTACGATTATATGCTACTTGAGCAAAGCCAAGCAATCCGTCTAGATAGGCAAGTGTTTGTGCAATGTTGCGAAGTTGTGAAATATAATTACTCACTTCTTTTTTAATGTGTTCAAAAACTTCTTGCTCCAGCTTGTCTACTTGTAAGCGTGCAGCCATCATTTCTTGTTCACATTGTTTTAACTCAATGGTAGTAAACCGTTCTTTGCCGACTAATGTTTGATTTCTTATATAATCATCTGGTACTAAAGCTAAATTTACTTTTGTTACTTCAATGTAATAACCATATATTTGGTTATACCGAATTTTTAATGAATTTATGCCTGTACGTTTCTGTTCTTTTTTTTCTAAATCCAATAAAATTTGATGGCTATTCTCAACTAATTCTCGACAATAATCTAATTGCTGATCAAATCCTTTATTAATAATCCACTCATTACTGGTATCATCGTTCAAAGCAGATGTTAATAATTTTTTTAAAACATCAAGCCCTTCATATTGCTTTTTTAATGAGGGAATCGCATTAAAAGCATTTAACAATTCGCATAATGTAGGAATAGTGGTAAGTACTTTTGTTAATGAAATATAATCACTTGCTTGTGCCCGCATTAATGCAATTCTACCGACTACCCGCTCAAGATCACCAATTTGCATTAATAATTCTCGTATTTGTTGTGTTAAGTGAGGATTTTCAATAAACTGCTGCACAATATTTTGTCGTTTTATGATATGCTCTTTATTAAGTAATGGCCGTACTAACCATTTTTTTATGGTACGTGAACCCATTGGGGTTGCTGCTTCATCCAACAGCGCAAATAAAGTATTTTTTCTTCCGCCATCTTGATTATTTTTAATTAATTCTAAATTGCGCTGCGTTGCCGCATCTAATATTAGAAAATCTTCCGCCTGATATAATTGAATATCCTTAAATTGCATTAATGATGTTGATTGATTTCGCTTTAAATACCAAAAAAAATTCACTAAAGCATTTTCCATTGCTGGAAATTTTTGAACCGAGGTATACGCTTGCATAGGAAATTGATTAGTCATCCAAGATTGGGCAGCACTGTCTAATTCATCGTATTCATTGAGCGAAACAGCATAACCAAGCTGTGAAAATTGTTGCCTAAATTTAGTAACTTGTTGCACAGGCGGCATAATAACTTCATCAGGCAAAAAACGCGATAATTCAGTTTCAAGTAATCGCATTGCTTCAGCAGGCAAAACCGTTGCAAATAATTGTGCGGTTAATAATTCACCAAAAACTAAGCCCCAATAATCTGCATGTGGATACCAAGAAAGTAGATATGATGCTGATTTTGCATCAAGCAATTTTCCATCGGTTAAAGTACCAGGTGTTAATACTTGTGTAACACCGCGTTTGACGACTGTTCCCGGTTTTGCTTCTTCAAGTTGATCACAAATCGCAACATGAAAACCACCTCGTACTAATTTAGCTAAATAAAATTCAAGCGCATGAACAGGTACGCCACACAATGGAATAGGTTCACCATTATTTTTTCCACGAGCGGTTAAAGTAATACCCAAAAAAGCCGCCGCTTTTTTTGCATCTTCAAAAAAAAGCTCATAAAAATCACCAACCTGAAATAATAATAATGCATCAGGATATTGCTGCCTTATATCTGCATATTGTTTCATCAAAGGAGTTGTTGGATTATATATTCCACTCATAATTAAACTTATACTTTAATGTTTAGAGATATGTTCAAAAACATATCATGGATGCTCTATATCTTCAAGAAAAAGGCATAAGCCAATCAACAATCTTGCCCCCTCCTTGAACAAATTATTAACATCAAGCATATAAAAAAGGAGGGGGTCGTGAAAAAAATAATTTTTTTAATTTTTCTTAATATTGTTGCAACTACTTATGCTTCAGAGGATATTCCAGCCGAGTTTCAAAATTATCATACCAAAAAATGGCCTCAATTTTTAGTTAATTTTTACAATGCAATTCAAGAAACATTATATGATGTTAAAGAAAATATAACGAGCATTCCGCAAGCCGTATATTTTAAATTTATCGGCAAACATCCGCATGCTGAAGAACAAGCTATAGTACGATTTTCTGAAAATGATGATATTTCTGATATAGAGAAGGAATTCATTAAGCAACGTTTAAAATTTGTGAAAGAAAATTTAGAAAAAGAATTTAATATTTCTTTAGATGAAAATAAAATACCACGAATTGGCCTAATTTTTAGTGGTGGTGGTTTTCGCGCTATGATTACCACACTTGGCTTTTTATGTGGCGCGCAAACGATAGGACTTCTTGATAATACTTTATACTGTACTGGCCTTTCTGGTTCAACATGGGCTCTTGCTCCTTGGATTGCTTCTAAAAAACCACTTCTACAATTTACCAAAGAACTTACCAACAAATTATCCTATGGTATAGATCATATAGATACCCCTTATGAACTGAGTGAATTATTAGAAATTTTTGTTACAAAATTACTATGTGGTCAATTTATATCTACTATGGATATTTATGGCAACGTTATTGTAAATACCTTACTCAGAGATTTGATTGATAAGCCTATGCTTATACGCATGACAGAATCTCACGCACATATTTTAAATGGTTCTGCACCGTTACCAATTTATACCGCGATACAAACACATCGCGATCCATATGAATGGATGGAGTTTACGCCATTTGAAGTGGGAAGTTCATATTTAAAATCATATGTGCCAACATGGGCCTATGGCAGAAGCTTCTCCGGTGGTTCCTCACATGATTATGCACCAGAACAAACATTAGGTTATTTTTTGGGTATTTTTGGTTCAGCTTTTGAAGTAAACTTGAAGGATATTGTTCGCATGAGTGCTACTAATCTTTCTTATTATGGTCATCAATTACCAGGAATACTTGCCGGTGCTTTAAAAAAATGCCTTCGTCTTATTTTAGATTCTTTTTTAGGTGAAATGAGATTATTTCCTTCAATGCTTTCTAATTTTACTTATCTATGCGAGCAAAGCCCTATTTGTGATGAAAAAACAATTCCACTGGTTGATGCCGGTATTGATTTTAATTTACCTTTTCCGCCATTACTCAGACCGGCACGCAATATGGACATTCTAATTGTGTATGATGCTTCAGCAGATATTGAAAATGCACCGGAATTAAGACGAGCAGAACGATATGCGCAGAGAAATGGCCTTAAATTTCCACCTATTAATTATGAAATAGTTGATAAGCAACCAGTAAGTATTTTTAAAGATACTGAAGATCCGCAGGTACCAATGGTTATTTATTTTCCACGCATAAAAAATATAAATTATTCAATGGAATTTGACCCTGAATATTGCATTGAAGGGGATTATTGCAATACATTCAACTTTAGTTATAAACCAGAAGAAGCAAAATTATTATGTGGCTTTGCAGAATTTGCATTGCATGAACAACAAGAACTCATAAAACAATCAATTCAAGATGTGCTTGTGGAAAAATATGGTTATGCAATGACTACGCCCTCAACAGAAGCAATGGAGATTGTAGCATAGAACATATCGTTTTTATAACATGTTTATAGTTTAACTTTCAAGTATTTGGCCTCATACCGGCCAAGACATAAGGGTATTGCTTGCCCAATACCCTTAACACAAGGGCACCAACGTCCCGTTGGATTATTTTCTCGCTCATAACGAGAAGTCTCATACTTCAGGTTTTCAACCTTCGTCTTCAGATCTCGACTCGCTACCGGATTAAAATAAAATAAATTAAAAAAATTCATGTGACCAGATCCGAGGCTTTAGCTGCAAGGAGGAGTGAGCACGAATTTGGGCGAATGAGCAATCCAACATGTTGGTGTATTTTTGTCCAGTTTTTTGTACAAGCAAAAAGATTGGTGCTGCGCGCATAGCGCCGGAAGAATTACCGTTTAAAGATCATGAATATTTAGAAAAATTTTTTTGTATATATATCTTAATCAAACAACTATAAAATTAGTAATTAATAAGTGCTTCAGCAAATATAAATTCTTGTAATGATTGTTGCACATTAGTCTGCAATTCTTTTATATGCGCTGGAAATGTAGGGTTTGCTATTTGAGAAAAGCTATTAATTATATTATCCAACCAAGTTGCTGAATTATTAATCTCTTGTATTAATTTTTCGGCCATTTTTTGCAAGCGTATGGCATTTACCGGAGATGTTTTCTTTATTAATTCAACTTTATAATACATAAACCCAAGTGTCGCGGAGAGCTGCTGAATATATAACTCCCAAGTTGAGATAAACAAAACACGATTATATTCCTTTTTTTCTCCGTTTACCAGCGCTGGATTATTGATATTGTTAATAGTTTCATTTGTTTTGCTCATTTGCGTAGCATAATTTTCAAGCTCATTTGATAAATCGTTTATATTTACTTTATTAGTTAAAAACCAATTCAAATCTCGATTATGGAAAAATTTAGCCATAAATCGGTCAACCGTTGTATCAAAAATTTTAAAATATTTACCAAATGGGTTCATAGCGCTCGTTACTATTTGTGAAACCGCAATTAATAAACATTGATTACCCAAGAATCGTCCCCATCCTTTTAAATAACCGCTACGTTTCATTGGAAGTCCGACATCTTCTCCATAGTCTGCTAAGCGTTCGCGTATTACTTCAAAAGCTTTATCTCTATCTTGTAAACTTTTTTGTTGCGCTTGAATAATTTCTGCCTGTTTTATTACAAATGAATATTGATCATCCATATTAATCTTGCTAGACAAAACAGGAGATAAATTTTCTACTATTTTTGGCGCCTCAAAAAAAATTTTATAGCCATAATAACCAATACTCAACAATCCTGCAGCAACCATCCCTGTTTTTATAATTGAATTATTTCTTAATTCTTGTGCTATCTGTTGTTTATAGGAATCGATTTTAGACTGTTCAATGCGAACGATAGTTTCATCACTATACAAAAAGGCATTAAACATAAAGCTGAAAAGAGTTAAAGAAATAAATTGACTAATTTTCACTGATATTCCCCTAATAAAAATTACTATAATTACTTAGTATAAAGCGAAAATAGCAACTGAACAACTCGGAAAAACGTACGAATGGAATATAATTCCTGACTGTAATTTATTTTTTAGTTTCTAAGATAATAGTAGTCGGGCCATCATTAATTAAATGTACTTTCATATCAGCACCAAAAATGCCTGTTTTTACTTTTTCATAGCGTTCTTTAACTGTTTGCACGAATGCACTAAAGAATGGTTCCGCTAAATCAGGCGCCATCGCATAAATAAATGAAGGCCTATTGCCTTTACTAGTGTCTGCATACAAAGTAAATTGAGATACCAGTAAAATTTCACCATCAATATCGCTCACGCTTTTATTTATTTTGCCTTGATCATCAGCAAAAATACGTAATTTTATTAATTTATCGGCAATATATCGCGCATCATCTGGCGTATCGTTTATACCGATGCCAACTAAAACCATTAATCCTTGTTTGATCGAACTTACTTCTTTTTGATCGACAACCACGCAAGCTGATTGTACTCGCTGAATAACCACTTTCATAAAAGCCCAATGTCTTATTTAACTATTTTATAAATATTTTAAGGTAACTACTATATAATTAAAACAAACATTTTTCTACCTATTTATAATTTTAGATAAAATCTTATAGTATTCCTATTTTAACTTATACTTTGAGCACATTTGGCCTCATGCCGGCCAAGGCATAAGGGTATTGCGTGCCCAATACCCTTAACACAAGGGCACCAACTTTCCGTTGGATTATTTTTCCGCTCATAACGAGAACTCTCATACTTCAGGTTTTCAACCTTCGTCTTCGGATCTCGACTCGCTACCGGTCGTCATTTATCCAAGTTTTAAAAACATTGGGCTTTCTTGATATAAGTAAAATAAAATAAATTAAAAAATCATGTGAGCCTACGTATGGCCCGATCCGAGGCCTTACTGGCCGCAGGATGAGTGGGCACGAATTTGGGCGAATAAGCGATCCAACAGCATGTTGGTGTATTTTTGTCCAGTTTTTTTGTACAAACAAAAAAATTGGTGATGCGCGCACAGCGCCGTGAGAATTACCGTTTAAAGATCATACGAAAAATACTTTATTTTCAGCTATATCAATGTTATTCTAAAAATATCAAATTCCCTTAGTTTTTAGGAAAAAAATGCAAAATAATTCTCATGACCGCTTTTTTCATCCTTGGCATTCACTGCCAATTGGCCCTGAAGCGCCGAATAAAGTGCAAAGTATTATCGAAATTCAACAAGGATCAAAAGCTAAATATGAACTTGATAAATTAACCGGGTTTTTGAGATTAGATCGTATCCTAGCTTCAAACTTGAGCTATCCTTTTCATTATGGGTTTATTCCCCAAACTTATTGCCCCGATAATGACCCTTTAGATATTTTAATTTTATGTTCTGAAGCATTATTACCACTGAGTATTGTAGAAGCTACCGTACTTGGCGCAATAAAAATGCTTGATGGCGGCCAGCAAGACGACAAAATTATCGCCGTTGCAAGCAATGATCCCTTTATGAAAGGGAAAAAAGAATTATCGGATATCAATCCAGAAACATTAAATACCATTCAGAACTTTTTTGAAAATTATAAAAAGCCTGAAGGTAAAACCGTTATTATTCAAGATATCATGAATCGAGAAGATGCACTTAATATAGTCAAAGACAGCGTAAAGCTCTATCAAAAACAATTTAAATAATTATTTTTCATTTTGTAACACATGTTTTTCTGCAATAATATATGAATATCAACCCTTGGGTCGAATAAATTTTTCCAACCCATAGAGCGTACAAGCACCTGCTGCCAACAAGCCAATCATTTGTTTTATTGATAACGCATCGGCTGGAAGAACTCCTGAAAAAGTATTGCTCGTGGATAATTTATCGATAACTAATATGCTCGTTAAAAAAGAAGAACTTAAAGCACAAATTCCATAACCTATTTTTGCCGTTAATGCGGTATTGTATCGCAAATCTTTTATAAAATTACTTATTATTTCCGGTGATTGTTTTGGAACTGCATTAAGCGAATATATTTGCGATATCAAAAAGATGCTAAATATCAAGTGAAAACATTTATGCATTGTATTCTTTCTTTTCATTTTCTTCTTCAACTTCTAACGCTTTGCTTGCACAATAACACATAAGCGCATAAACAAAACCTTTCAAAACTATTTTTTCTTCAGAAATATTTAATTTGTGACTCGCTTGCCTTACCTCTCCCCAGTCAAAAAAATAATCTGCAAAAGTTCTCCAAGAAAGAACATGAAAAAGAAACCCGAACGTATAAACAGTATTCGAAGAAAATTGGCGTGCTGTTTTTACCGTTTTTAAATCCCAGAATTTTTTTAATATTCTTTTTATTTTTTGATAATTAGAATGCATAAAATTATTTGGTTCATTTTCAATACTTTTGATAAGCACTGCAGTCATCAAAGAACTCATTATTGAAGCAACAAACGCCGTTTTTATTTCAGGATTTTGCATTATTGATTGCGTTGGTTTTTTAATATTAAAACAATCACTCCAAGTAGCGCAAGCCGCCTGAAATAACGCTATACTGAAAATTAAAATAACTATTTTTAATTTTTTCATTAAGACCCCCAAGTAAGCTGTTTTATTTAACCGATATTTTTTATCTTATCTCTCAGTTGCAAAAAGTAAATCGGGCCAAAATTTGTTAATTTTAATTATTTTTATTGAGCTTTTTCAATTATTTTTTGGCCTATCTTCTGCTAAAAAACATGATAAAGCCGCTAAAGTTACTGCAGTCAAACTATATCCCGCTAAAAATTTTTTACTTGGATGAAAATCAAGTTTATCCGTAATTTTTTTTAAATCACCTTGCAGCGCAGCTGCATAAGGTACACCAACCATCACAAGACCCACATAAAACGCACTATCAGATATATATTTGCGCACCGTTTTGTCATTTTTTAAATGCCATGCAGCTTGTTGAACACCATTTTTAACAGTTTTGATTGATGGAAACCAATCAGTAATTCCGGCCTGCACATTTGCACCGGCAAAAGAAATAAAAAGCATGCTTAATAACATTAATTTTATAGACATATTCATAATTAAATCTCCATAAGTAAGTTAATAATTAACAGGACAAAAATTATTTATTTTCTTCAGTTTCGTTGCCAATCTCAGGTTGAGATTCAGTTTCAGTTTTGGTTTCTACACTTTTCTTTTTATCCACTTCCAATGTTTTACTTAAACAATAAGCAGCTAAAGCAAAAGCAAAAGTTTTTCCAATAGATTGAATCATAGTTTTATCACTCAATCCACAAACTTGTTTAAATTCGGGATACCATAAGGCGTAAAGTCCTAAATTCATCCAGCCAAAAATAGAAAATATCTGAGCTGCCATATAAGTATTACTAGAAACAAATCTACGTGCCGTTTTACTAACTTCTGTATTCCATACAGATTGCGTAGCATTTGTAACACTTTTAACTGGTTTTTTAAACCAATCAGTAATTCCTGCTTGCACATTTGCACCGGCAAAAGAAATAAGAAGCATACCTAATAATATTGATTTTACAGAATTATTCATAATTAAACCCCCATAAGTAAGTTAATAATTAAAAAAGGAAAAGGAGCTAGGAACCTAACTCTTCTTGTTTAATTATTAATCTAATTTTTTTATTCTGATACCGTTTCTATTGTTGTTGCAGTGTTAGTTTCTATAACTTTTCAGGCTTTTTATCCACTCTTATTGCAGTACTTAAGCAATAAGCAGCTAAAGCAAAAGCAAAAGGTTTTCCAAGAGCGCGAATTACCGTTGTATCATTCAATTCACAAAATTGTTCAAACCAATGATTATTACAAAAATACCCTGCTAGATTAATCCAGCCAATAAAAGTAAGCACATGGCCTAATCCACGTGCGTTAATCGAAGCAAATCGACGCGCTGTTTTACTAACTTCTGCATTCCATGCAGATTGCGTAGCATTTGTAACACTTTTAACTGGTTTTTTAAACCAATCAGTAATTCCTGCCTGCATATTTGCGCCGGCAAAAGAAACAAAAAGTATACCTAATAATATTGATTTTATAGACTTATTCATATTAAACCTCCACATTAAAGTCTTATGTTAATTATAGGCTAAAATTATCAGAACTTAAGTTAATTGTCAAAATACTAATCAATTTGAAAGTATTTTATTGGTGCTTGTTGTTTTTAATTTCTATTTAACAAATTTTATTTGGATGCAAGCATTCTTTTTAAATATTTTCCAGTATGACTTTGGGTATTTTTTGCTACTTGTTCAGGTGTGCCTTGCGCGACAACTTGGCCTCCTGCATCACCACCTTCTGGGCCCATGTCGATAATATAATCGGCTGTTTTGAGCACATCAATATTATGTTCAATGACTATCATTGAATTGCCTTTATCAATCAATCGATTTAAAACAAGCAATAATTTTTCGATATCACTGTTATGTAATCCAGTCGTCGGTTCATCTAAAATATACAAAGTTTTATTGCCTCGTTTTGCAAGTTCGTCAACTAACTTGATACGCTGCGCTTCACCACCTGATAACGTAATAGAAGACTGACCTAGTTTTACATAATCAAGCCCCACATCACAAAGCAATTGTAATCGTTTTGCAATATTTTTATGTGCAGCAAAAAATTCAACTGCTTCAAGCGCCGTCATATCAAGCACTTCAGCAATATTTTTATCTCTATAACGAATAGTTAATGTTTCAATATTATATCGTTTTCCTTTGCATATTTTGCAAGTCATAACTACATCAGCTAAAAATTGCATTGAAACGGTAATAGTTCCATCACCGCGGCATTCAAAACAACGCCCCTCAGCTACATTAAAACTAAATCGCCCTGGTTTATATCCGCGTGCTTGGCTTTCTGGTAACCGCGTAAATAATTTTCTAATTTCATCAAAAATACCTAAATACGTTGCGGGATTTGAACGCGGCGTACGGCCAATTGGAGATTGATCAATAACCACTAATGAATCAACATGCTCTAGGCCTTTTAATTCATCAGTATCATTAATAGTACGAGCTTTACGCGCAAAACCAGCAAATGCTTGTTGTACCGCGGGTACAATTTCATCAAGAACTAAAGTGCTTTTGCCAGAACCGGATACACCTGATATGCAACACAATACTTCAAGTGGGACTTTAACTTCTAAGTTTTTTAAATTATTTTTTTGCGCATGCGAAAGTGTTAGGAAATGTTTTAATGTACGTCGTTTTTTAGGTATTGCAATACCACGACGTCCTGCTAAATAGGCACCAGTTAATGATGCGGTATTTTCTGCTAATTGTTTTGGATTACCGACTGCAGTTACATGGCCACCAAGTGTTCCAGCAGCAGGGCCCATATCTACAATATAATCAGCTTCTAACATGGTATCGGTATCATGCTCTACTACAACAACGGTATTACCTTGATCACGCAATGTTTTTAATGTTTGAATTAAGCGATCATTATCACGTTGATGCAAACCAATGCTTGGTTCATCAAGAATATATAATACGCCACTTAATGCAGAACCAATTTGCGTTGCTAAGCGAATACGCTGCCCTTCACCGCCTGATAATGTTCGGGCTGAACGATTAAGCGTAAGGTATGAAAGACCAACATCGTATAAAAATTGGAAACGACTGGTTATTTCTTTAATTAAATTTTCTGCAATTGCCTGATCAGTCTCCGGCAATGAAAGTTCTTTGAAAAAAGCTAAAGCCTCTTTAATTGAAAAATCACATACATCAACAATATGCTTATTTTGTATCGTGACTGCTAAAGCATGCTTATGTAAACGCTTGCCAAAACAACTGCGACATGTTTTCTCTTGTGCATGAGAACCAAAAAAATCAGGATAGTTTGATTTCCAATTTTCTTTATCGCCTTCTTTCCATGGCCATATATGAATAACACCTAATCCATTACATTCTTTACAAGCGCCGATGGGCGAATTAAAAGAGAAAAATCGTGGTTCTAATTCAGGAAATGCAGTCGAACAATGCAAACACATGCGATGCGACGAATATAAATGCTCATCAGTCCCAACCATAATCTTGCATAGCCCTTCAGCAAGTTGAAAAGATTTTTCTATGGCTTCTTGCACGCGAGAACGTTCATCATTAGTAATTTCTAATTTATCAATCAGCAAATCAATAGAATGCTTATAGGTTTTTGCTAACTTTAATGATTTAATTTCATCTTCACTTGTAAAACGATATGAAGTGCCATCAATAATAAATCGATAAAATCCATTTTGATACAACTGCAATAATTGTTGCTTAAATTCGCCTTTTTTTTGATTAACGATTGGCGCCGCAATAGTAATCATGTTTTCTTTAAATTGAGTCAAAATAAGACTTGCAATATTTTCGGGTGATTGTTGTTGGATTATTAGGCCACAATCAGGACAATGCGGCTTACCTATTCGTGCATAAAGTACCCGCAAATAATCATAAATTTCAGTAATGGTACCTACCGTGGAACGAGGATTATGACCTACCGTTTTTTGCTCAATCGCAATCGCCGGGCAAAGCCCTTCAATACGGTCAAAATCTGGCTTTTTAGCAATGCCAAGAAATTGACGCGCATATGATGATAAAGATTCCATATAACGTCGCTTACCTTCAGTATAGAGTACATCAAGCGCTAAAGAGCTTTTCCCTGAACCGGAGGGACCCGTAATTACCGTCAATTTATTTTTAGGAATTTCTAAATCAACGTTTTTCAGGTTATGCTCACGAGCACCGATGATTTTGATCCATTCGGTCGACTTTTTAGTATTTTTTGGAGAATTCTCTCTATTCATAGCTATCCGATTGCAAATATGATTAATTTTAATTACACTTTTATTATAATTTGAATATTTAGAATAATATAGCAGAAAAAACGATTTTTACCAATATCGGGCACTAGAAATAATAAAGGAGGCTTACTTATGAATCCACTTTTTCTCGGATTAATGGCCACCCTCTGTTTTTTGCAAGGATTTTTTTCATTCAAACCGCAAAATCAATGGCCAAAAATCACTCAAAATGATTTAAAAGAAGTATATCAAATCATAAAAGAAAAATATCCTCAAATTGCGCACACTGATAAAAATAGCCCATTAAAAGACTGGTTAAGCACTGGATGCCATAAAGCAATCGATTTAAGCACAAAAGCAACCTCAATTAAAGGCTATGAATTTGCCTTGCGCTATTATTTAAGCGGTTTTCATGATCCAAAATTACAGCTTATTACAAACGATGAAACAACAGTTAAATGGCCCGGATTTTTAGTAAAAGAAAAAGATAATGCTCTCGTGGTAGCAACTACGGCTGAAAATGCGCAAGATGAAAACATACCGCCATCTAATGCTCAGTTAATTGCCTGCAATGGCAAAGACCCTGAAGAGTTATTAAAAGCTAATATTGAACTCTATTTTGGCCAAAATCAAGATTCTAAACGATTAGCGCCTTATCTTTTGGTAGATTTAGGTAACCCATATTCGGAACAAATCACAGAATGTACGTTCAAAACCGATAATGGATTGACTACTATTCCACTTACTTGGAAGCCTATAGAAACCAGCAAATTAGTTGCATTAATCAAAAACACATGCGGAAATTATGCATTCAGCACGCCCCTTCTGCAAACACCTATATCCACGGCAGAAAATAAGGCCCAATTGATTGTGCCACTGCCAGAAAATAGGGCACAAGTGGTAATCCCAACTGCTTAATCATAAATATAATGTATAAGTTCAATAAATGAATGAATAAATTTGCAATTTAGTCCAAAGTTCTTATACTTTGGGTATACTTTTCTTACTATGGTGAATGTAGCTCAGTTGGTAGAGCACCAGATTGTGGCTCTGGTGGCCGTGGGTTCGAGTCCCACCATTCACCCCATTTTTACTATTTTTCCCCGATTTAACCTTTTTTCCAGCTTTCCCTAATGTTGATTTTCTATTTGAATATATGTCAAAATAATAATAGATCAGTACTTATAGTTAAAAAAGAAGAAAAAAAAAGGAGATCTCATGAAAACTAAATTAATAATGGCTTTTGCCGTACTGTTACTTTTTAACATTGATAGTGCTTTTGGAGTCACTCAAAATATCACTAATTATACCCAAAATCCAATAGATATCACGGCACTTCTGACTAAACAGGTCCGAACTAAAACTATAAGAAATGGTGAAGTCATCGAAAAAGCTCAAAAAGAAAGATTATCAGAAACAGTGAGAATTAATTCTAATGAAACTAAACAAGTTGAATTTTTCCCTGAGCTATGTCCAGCAACACTTATTATAAGGTCCACTTTAGGGCCTGCTCTAATTGAAATAGAACCAGATAATCAATGTAAACCTTATATTAATATTTATTCAGAAAATGGTGGCTATCGAACTGAATTTACTACTAAATTTGATATTTAACGAAATTCGAATAAATAAAAGCGAGAAGCTCAACATAAATCTTCTCGCTTTATTTATTGCTTAAACCTCCCCTAATCCATTGATTTTCTATTAAAAAAGGGAGAAAAAAATGTTAAAATTAACTTTAACCTTATTAATGATAATTTTAACATTTACAATCGGAAGTATTTTTGCAATTGAAGAGAAAGAAAAAATAAGAAAACATACGACAATTGTCCACAATGATACAGATGTAAAGATTGATGTTACTATTATTTATGGGGTTACTCCTATATAAAGCTTCTCGGCCCCGCCCGCAAAGAAAAACAAATCTTGCTCCCGGTCAACAATGGAGTGTTAGTAGTCGTTTTCCTACTAAAGAATTACAAGCGAAAGAACCAGAAGGCATGGAGGCTCGTAAACCTGTACTAAGTCTCTCGAAATACGAAGATATTGAATGGCGTATTATAAAGCGCGGTTCGAATTTGAAATTAATTCGACAAATAGATATTAATATTTAAAAAATCAACCCCCCTTTCAATCTATTGATTTTCTATTTGAATTTTCCTTATAATTAGTAGTAAGAAAAAGCGCGAAAAATCGAAAATAATATTTTCTTAAAAAGGAAAAATAGTATGAAGTTATTTAAAATATTTTTTTTAGTATTATTCAGCACAATTTCATTGCGGATCTTTAGCAAAGATTATACTTTCGTAAATAGTACTCCAGAGTCAGTACGTTTCGAAGTTTGGCAACTAGGAGATCCAGTTTTTGGCCTTTGCAAAGAGCGTAGACTTACTAAATTAGATCTTACCCCCGGCCAAAAGGTCGATGTACAAACTGGAGGGCTATGTAGTGTTGGCCGAATAATTGTTAATCAAAAAACTCGAAGAAGATCAGCTTCCAAGGCGGGTACCTACTATATTCATAAATATGGCAATAAATACAAAGTTGGACGTTCAACAATTTTTAACTAAGAGCTTATCCATAAATTCCAATCATTTTGAAAAGCCTTATTGAACAGGCAATTTTGAAGTTATGCATTGCTAGTTTCAAAAGTTTTACACCAACAATTTTTTAAGCCTCGAAACCAAGAAGAATGCCAAATGTTTGCTTAACAATCCAACAATAGGGCGCATGAGAAAATTTTATGTTTTTTCTTATCTCTTCTTGGGTTGTGCTCATAACTAAAGCAATATTTTTTCTTACAAAAACTTGTAAAGTTTTTGCAAGAAAAAGCACTAACTGAATTTACCACCAATATTTAAGAAAATTAAATTATAAAAAAAGCAAGAAGCTACTCTTAAATCTTCGCTCATTTTATTTTTTGCTTAAATCTACCCCAATCCATTGATTTTCTATTTGAATTACTCTTATAATTAGTAGTAAGAATAAGAAAAAGTGTGAAAAATCGCAAATCATATTTTCTGAAAAAGGGAGAAATAATGAAAAAAATATCATTATTATTGATAACAATGTTTGGAACATCCAGTATTATGTTCGGTTATGAGCATACAATTATTAATTTTACAAATCACGAAGCTTATGTCCGTGCTAATAAATTATGGGGTGGATATAAGTCTAAAGATGTACCTGCTGCAAGAGGCGGTGATTTTGGTAAAGCCTCAATAAACATGGGTGGAATTTGTACCAATTCATTTGATGTTCGTTCATCCTTGGGCAGACAAAAAAAGGGTGTTGGAGGAAATAAATGCTCTGGCCGAACTGTTTACATAAATTACAAAGATGCAAATACCAAACAAGGTATTGAAATTAGCATTGATTAACTTAAATAAAGAACAGCTGCTCATATTTTGGGCAGCTATTTTCATTAGGAAAAAAATGAAACTTTTAAAAAAGTTATTTTTAATCGCATTTGGTTTAATCGGGTTAAATTTATCAATTAACCTTGATGCCTATAACTATCATATTATTAATAAAACTGATTATCCAATAGAGGTTCATTTGAAGGGTGGCATAGGAATATTCAAATTTACTAAAAAAGCTGTACTTAAAGGAAAAGAAAGAAAAACTATTAAAGTTAAAGGCTTGCAAATAGGCTCTTGTTTAACGGAGTATATAGTTGTAGGCCTATCCGGCCCCATAAAAAATAAGTTTTTTTTTACTAGCTCGAAGAGCTCTCCTGGATGGCATGTCTGCGGCTCTTTTACAATAACCGCTACAGAAAATAAATTCAGATAATAAGATAATTTACAGGAAAAATTCAAATTTATCTTCATTTAAGCTAATTCTCACGGCGCTGTGCGCGCAGCACAGTTTTTTGCTTGTACAAAAAAACTGGACAAAAATACACCAACATACTGTTGGATCGCTTATTCGCCCAAATTCGTGCCCACTCATCCTGCGGCCAGTAAGGCCTCGGATCAGGCCACACGTGGGCTCACATGAATTTTTTAATTTATTTTATTCTACTTATGCCAGAAAACCTCAATGTTTTTAAAACTTGGATGAATGACGACCGGTAGCGAGTCGAGATCTGAAAACAAAGGTTGAAAACCTGAAGTATGAGAGTTCTCGTTATGAGCGGAAAAAATAATCCAACGGAACGTTGGTGCCCGAAAGTTAAAGCGGAAATTATCTAACTGAGTAAATTTGACCAAAAAGCCTCTTTTAGCCATACTAAATAGTAAATTTAGTCCATTTTTACGGAGTTTTACGACAATGAATTTTCTATTTTCAGGTTTTTTTTGGGGTGCCTTTTTAATTTTACTGGGTAGTTCCATCATCATAAAAGCAATTTTCGGCATCGATTTACCGATCATACGGCCATTAATAGCAGTTTTTCTTATTTATTTAGGTATTTCGATAATTTTAAGCCCAAGCAAGAAAAAAGGTATAGTTTTTCGCAATCAAACAATCCATACTCCTGATACTCATTCTTCTACCTATCACATTTGTTTTGCCGATAACAAAGAAGAATAAGCATATTCTAGATTAAATTGAGCCAGAAGAACCTTAGCTCATAATTACCATAAAACCCGTGATGTATCCAATATTATTGAACACACAAAATTTGTTCAACATTGTGCTTGAAACGCAATAAAAAAACGGCTACACTCTTAATACTATTCAGATAAAAATCAGTCGGGGCGTAGCGCAATTGGTAGCGCACTCGCTTTGGGAGCGAGGGGTTGTCAGTTCGAGTCTGGCCGCCCCGACCATTTTTCTTCTCTTTTTATTTTCCAATAAAGTATACTTTTCAAAAAGCTTGTTTCTTATAAAAAAAGGATTTCGATATGCAAATCCGCATATTATTCTTAATTAATATAATGTTTTTAATTTTTTCTTCGTCTATTATAAGTATGGAAAAACACAAAAATTACATACAAAAACAAACTGATCAATTGAATAAAAATCTAAAAAATAGTAATACCATTTTAGATAAACTTGAATTACATAGAACAGAATTTGATGCGTACGATCCAGAATTTATTAATTCTCTACGTACTTTTAGAAAAAATTTGCCAAAAAAGATTCCACACAATTTATCAAACCAAGAAATTATGCAAATACGTGATAATATAACTAAAATTATGAATCTGATTGCTGGTTATCAACTACATAAAGTAACACAGGCTGGGCATGCTAAAAATTAATTTGAACGGTACAAATCCTTGATTTGATCTTTTAAGAATGCCATACTGACGCAAGAAAATAATTTTATTGGAGTATTTATGAATAAATATCGTTCTTTTTTAATTCTCTTTATTTTAATCATAAGCACAAATATTTTAAGTATTGATACAAGTAATGAAACAACAACAGCACGTCTTTCTTTACTGCGCGCAATGCAACAAGAAGCAGCCGCGGTCGTATGGGAAGCTAATTTATCACCCGAACAATTACAGATTTTGCTCAATTTTACTTGTGTAACTTACGCATTAATTAATACTGAACATCAATTGCAAGAAGAAGGAAAATTTATAGCGCATATGGGTTTACAATGCCGTTATAATAATGATCAATTACTTGAAAATGTCGATCACTTTTCAATGTTTGAACGATCAATAGACCGATTCCGTAATTTACTTAAAGCAAAGCATATTCTTGGGCAAGCGTATTTAGATCTGGATGATGTTATCCAAAATAGTGAAAATAACCGCTTATTAACTGTGATTGATATTATCGCTCAACACGCAAGCCATTTAATTAATTATATTGCAAAACAAGAAGACAAATCGATTAATCAACTACTCAATAAATCTATAGCTTTATTTAAACCTACGCAGTCAAGCATCGCGATGACAGGTGGTACTTATCAAGCATTAATTGATAATTCTTATCCTTTTGATGATTCTACAAAAACCGAAGTACAAAAAATTACTTTAGCACAAAGCCTTGCGCAAACAACACTTATTGAAAATGTACAGAAATTATTGACCGTTGTTGATTCAGTGAGTACCGTTATGCAGCAAATGCAGGAATTTGGCTCTTTAATTTTTTATATTTATTACAAAACAATCTATGATGGCATGCAAGAACGTGCTATTGATATTGAATATTTTGTACCACTTTTTGAAGACAATTGTGTAGTAGCTTTGGATCCAACAACCAAAATACTCAAAGATCCTTTTACTGATAATAATCTCCCATTTTTTGAACGGTCTGAACGATAAAAAATAATGACGAAAGATATAATCAAAGCATCAGGAGAAAAGGAACCATTCAGCATTGAAAAATTTAACCGATCTTTGCGTAAAGTTGGTGCATCAGAAAACACTATCATTAAGCTTGCCGAACAAATACAACAAAGACCTGATCTAAAAACAACACAAGAAATTTATCGATTTGCTTTGAATGCATTAAAAAAAGAAAAAAGTGGCATTGCCGCGCGCTACAATTTAAAAAAAGGACTTTATGATTTTGGGCCTACCGGATTTCCTTTTGAACAATTTGTAGGCGAATTATTTAAGCATGAAGGATTTGCCGTAACCGTTAATCTTTTTATGGCTGGTTTTTGCGTTGAGCATGAAATTGATATCATTGCCAAAAAAAACAATCATCATCAGATATTTGAATCTAAATTCCATAACCGACAAGGATTAAAAACTGATGTTAAAGTGGTTCTTTATGTACAAGCACGCTTTGAAGATGTAAAGAAAAAGTGGGACCAAGATATAAAAAATAATGAAAAATCGCTCAAAGGAGGATTGGTTACAAACACAAAATTTACTACTGAAGCAATAACTTATGGTGTATGCGTGGATTTGGATTTGTTAAGCTGGTCTTTTCCGGCTGATAATAATTTAGCTCAAAGAATTGATAGGGCAGGATTGTATCCTATCACTTGCCTTACCACATTGAATATGCACCAAAAAAAAGAATTGATAAAAAATAACTTAGTATTGTGTAAAGACGTTTATCGTAAAAAAGAAGCACTTAAGCAGCTCAATTTGAATCCGCAAGCATTAAATAAAGTTCTTCAAGAAGCTGAGAATGTATGCAAGGGAATTTAAGCCTTATGGATTACTTTAATACGGCTATATACGTATTGGGCTTCCATAATTGAATCCCACTTCTCACATCCCCTGGTATATGTATTGCGCCCTTTTTAATTTCCCATTTATGATCAGCACACGTAATAAAATCACCACCATAAAGCCGAAAATATTTTTTCCTTTTTTTATCGTATTTTGCAAAACGAGCAACTCTAAAATCTTTCACTTCAGGAACGAACACTAATATAGTTCGTATACAAACGCCGGCATACCATCCTTTAGTGGTAAATTTCTCTGTTTTTCCTGGTTTTATACCACTATGCTGGACTTTATGCCCAAAAGTATATTTTATACGAACGGTTACATCTTTTTTTAAACCATTTGTAACAGTCTGCGTATACCCAAAAAGATTATGTTCGATGCATAATATTACAAACATCAAGAAGAAAATATATTTGAATTTCAAAAGTTTCTCCGTTTTAAGTTCATATTTTTCAGCATTCTTTTTATTTAGTTTAGTGAAATTTGACCTAATTTTTCAATGTTTTACAAAAATTGCATTTTATATTCATAAATTTTCAGTAATTTTTCTCGCTCTTTGCATAAATCTTGACTATAGTTTGATTGAAATATAAAACCTAAAAAAAATAATACTATGTTTATTGCAAGCCAGCGTTATTTTAGATATTTCGATTGGATAAGTTTTTGCCTAAGCATAACATTATCTGTATGCGGACTTATTTTTGTTTTTAGTGCTACTTATACTGAACATTATCCCTATTCAATTTTTTTTAAAAAACAAGCACTTGGCATTATTTCAGGTATTTTTATTTATCTTTTATTCACCACAATCGATTACAGACTTCTTTCGCGATTTGGTTATTTTGTGTTTTGGGCCATAGGTGGTCTTTTAATTTTTACTTTAATTAAAGGATCAATAGGCATGGGTGCGCAACGTTGGATAAATGTATTATTATTTAAATTTCAACCATCTGAACTGGCCAAACTTTTTTTTCCTGGATTTATCACTTATTATTTGTATACCAACCATGATAATTCTCAACAATGGTACGATTTTTTACCATTATTCAGCATATTAATGATAACGGTAGTACTTATTATTAAACAGCCCGATTTAGGTACCGGATTAATTATTTTATTTTCTGGATTAATTTTGCTTTGGTTTGCTGGATTATCTAGCAGATTTTTTATATTATTTTTTGGATGTTTTATCCTTACTGCACCGCTATTTTGGCATATACTCAAACCATATCAAAAAAATAGAATTACGGTATTTTTAGGTGCTGGTCAATCAAATAAGGAGCGCTATCAATTGGAACAATCAAAAATTGCTATTGGCTCTGGAGGTTTATTTGGCAAAGGATTAACACAAGGCACACAAAACCGATTAATGTTTTTGCCGGAAGGAAGAACTGATTTTATTTTTGCAATATTGTGTGAAGAATGGGGATTTGCCGGTGCATTTATTATTTTGCTTTTATATGGATTATTATGCTTTAGATTAATATTTATTGCATATATTGTTACTAATTTTTATGCACAATTGCTAATTTGTGGCTTAATGATTCATATTATATTATCAGCATTGATTAACATTGGCATGGTTACTGGGCTTTTACCAATTGTCGGTATCCCATTGCCATTAATGAGTTATGGTGTTAGTAATTTATGGATTACCTTCGCAAGTCTTGGCTGGATAAATGGTATTCAAATACGACAATTTTATATTGGTGAATAAAAAAAGGAGAATAAATGAAAAAAATTAAAATGCTTTCAACGCTATTCTTTTTGACTCTTTGTTTACATGGAATGGAAAATCAAGAGATAGTTTCATCGCTCTCTTGCGATCAATCATCCTATAAAAAACCTATCATTAAAGGCAAAAAAATTCAGATTGCTTCAGAAAAAAAATATCTTCCAGTTTATTTTAAACAACAAAAAACATCTCTTACCTCATTAACTGAATCATTAGATGAAAAAATTATTAATGCCGATATTTCTGATGCTAAAAAATTATTATATTATAGCTTAAAATTGCCAATTGATCTTGGCTCATTGGCTCAGGAATATTTATCATACACATTAAATAGACAACAATTTTCGCTTTTTTACAAAAAAAATGATTCATCAAATTTAGATGAAAGTTATCTTGATTCTTTAATCTTATTGAATAAAAGTGCAATCGATGCACTATGCCAATGGCGCAAACAAAAAAAGAATAAAGTTTTTTTACCCATCAACCAACATAACTATCTCATGATTCCAACGCAGAACAAAATCACCTGCCTTTCGCTGGATAATCATACTGATCAGACGATTATTAACGATAAACTTGATACTAATTTTACTAATGTAGATCTTAATCATTTTAAAAATATTGTAATGGTTCAATTATCAGATCGTTTACATATCTATACTTTTGGTAAAAACCAAGCACTGGATAAAATACGTATTCAAGCCTCTGAAAATAGTGTTATTGAACATGCAAAATTTTTAGATGAAGAACGAATCGTAATCATCAGGAAAAAAAATGATGATACATATCTCGATATAATTCTCTTTGATAAAGAAGCATTCAAAATAGAAAAAACATTTGATTTAAAAAAAGAATTGCTTACACAAAAATCAGTAAAAAGGGGAATTATTCCACCATGTAAACTCGAATCATTTAATGCTAACGATGTGCTCATAACGTTTCACGAAAAAATAGATGATACAACTTCGGTTCTGCTTAATCTTACTGATGGAACAATTGGGTATTATGGTG
This sequence comes from Candidatus Babeliales bacterium, assembly GCA_040879965.1. NCBI lineage: Bacteria > Candidatus Babeliae > Candidatus Babeliales > Candidatus Babeliales bacterium. The sequence continues at coordinate 371,308 of JBBDJI010000013.1, forward strand.
ATACGCCGAAAATCAAAATAGATTATTACACGGATTCAGAGTATAGAATTTTATAGTTCTTCGGCTAACCCGGACCATTCTTGTTCAAGTTGACTTAGTTCACTCTGAACAGCCTCTAATTGGTACATAATTTTATTGTACTGAGGAGTACCATATTCAAAATTAGCCATTTTTTCACCAAGTTTATTACGCTCTTGCTCTAATTTGATAATTTTCGCTTCAATCGAACGAGTTTTTTTACTAAGCTCATGACGCTTCTGATCTGTTTTCGGAACATCCGATTCTTCATTCTGAGCATTTTGATTTTGGCTATAATTTTTTTTATTATTTCCATCTAATTGTACTTTTTTTGCATAGCAATATGTTTCATAATTACCTTCATAAGCAGATAAACCATTTGGCGTCAATTCTAAAATAACATTTGCCACTTGCTCGATAAAATCACGATCATGACTTACCAAAAGCATAGTACCTTGATATTGTTGCAATGCCTGCAACATTACTTCTTTGGCATATAAATCTAAATGATTGGTTGGTTCATCTAATAAAAGAAAATTAGCATCTTGTAACAAAACAATCACCATTGCTACCCGATTTTTTTCACCACCGCTTAAAAACTGTATTTTTTTCTTAACGTCATCGCCAGAAAATAAAAACGATCCTAAAAATGAGCGTACTTTTGTTTCAGGAATTGTTGGACATTCATCCATTACTGTTTGCAAAACTGTTTTTTTAGGATTAAGCACTGCCGTTTGATCTTGCTGGAAATATGCAGAAGAAACATTATACCCAACTTCTATAGAGCCAGATTGTAACGGATATTTGCCTGTAATTAAATTAAATAATGTCGTTTTACCTACCCCATTTGGTGCAATTAACGCAACTTTTTGACCACGCTTAATTTCTGCTGATGCATTACTAAATAATTTGTTTTCACCAAAAGCATGTCCAACATTATCAACAGTCAATACTATCTGACCAGCACGGACTACCGGTGGGAACGAAAAATTTACTGAAGGCATTGTGGGCTCAATTTCTATGACATCCATCTTTTCCAATTGTTTCATCATACTCTTGGCCATAGCTGCTTTTGTTGCTTTGGCACGAAATCGAGCAATAGTATCTTTCTTGCGTGCAATTTCTTTTTGTTGTTGATGATACGCAGTGTGCAATCGGCTTTGTTGTTCTTCTTTTTGCCGTACATAATCAGAAAAATTACCATCAAAAAGATGTCCATTCCCTCGTTCTAATTCAAGAATTTTTTCGCATGCTTGATCTAAAAAATATTTATCATGAGAAACAAGTAAATAACCAAATGAAGCTTCATTTAAAAATGACACAAACCATTCTTTAGTTGGTAAATCTAAATGGTTCGTTGGCTCATCAAATAAATAAAAATCGGCATTTTGTAGCAATAATTTTGCAAGCACCACACGCATTCGCCAACCAACACTCAACTGAGATACCGGCTTTTTGAAGTTTTCTTCAGAAAATCCCAGTCCTTTTAATACTTCTTGCGTTTTGGTTTGTGCTGCGGCTGCATCAAAAAGTTGAATTTGCTCTTGCAACTCAGCATAACGATTTACTGCTGTTTCAGCTTTTTTGGCATCTAATTTTTGTTCAAGCAATACTTCAAGTGCGGTAATTTCATCACGAATAGCTACAAATTCATCAAAAGCAGAAAATGCTTCATCAAATACGGAGTTTTCAGATTGCAACACTACTTCTTGCGGCAAATAACCCAATTTCTTCTTTTTATCAACAACAATCCGCCCTTCATCAAGCAGTTGTTGATCTGCAATAGCTTTTAAAAGCGTTGATTTGCCGGCGCCATTACGGCCCACCAAACCTATTTTTTGATCAAACGAAATAGTAAGATTAATATTATCAAACAGTTTTCGCTCTAAAAAATGTAATGAGATATTTTTTAAAATCAGCATATTTGTATCAAATAGAATAAAAATTTAAACATTGCCTTCAGAGTAGCATAAATCCAATAAAAATATAAGCCCGCCTGTAAAAGTACATCCGTTATTCAGATAATCCCCCCTTTTGACTGTAGAAAGCGAATGGGTTATTCTTATTAGAAATAAGATCGATTAGATGATTCTTGGCACTCCTCTAATTCTCGGCGCTAGCATCACTTTATTGGCTCAATATTCAAAAAATTATATTATATCTTGGTTTAGCAGATAAATTATTTAACTAGGAAAATAAATTATGAAAAAAACGCTCTTTTTATTATTCTTTACTTCTATAGCAATTCATCAAACATATGGTATGCAATTTTCACTAGAAGATAGATTTCCTAAAGGAACAGCAAGTCAATCTTTTTTTACAAGATATGATGAAAACGCAAAACAGGAACTAAAAAAAATAATTGAAAAAAATATTTTTTATATAAACAATGAATTCTCTCCAGGAAGAAAAACGCTAAATACTGAAAACATAAAATCTATTGCTGAAACATTTCCTAAGGAACAGAAGGCAAATCTGGTACTAGCAAAATTTCTAATTTTTCTACCTGATCCAGAAAGTATTTCAGGCAATAGTATTCTAAAAGCACGCCAAAAAGCCATTAAGAAGTTTGCAGATACTTGCGATTTACAAGAAACTATAGACTTTACTACTGTTTTTGCAACCAAACTCACAAATGAAGTAAATCATTCAGAAAATAGATCGCATTTTCGCAAATTCTTTAAAGAAAAAGCAGCTCAATTAAAAAGCCGTGGAGACAGAATTAAAAAGTTCTTGAAGGGGATTGTGCTGTCGCTTGCATTCCAATATTCAAAAAATTACGTTATGTCTTGGTTTAAGAAATAATAGAAGCTAAACAAATAAAATAAGCCTGCCATCGTGCAGGCCTTTTTTATTTTGCAAGATCATGACAATTGCCCTATTATTGACTAAGCTAAATGCTCAAAGATAATATGGGAACATGATGAATGAAATGCAATCTATTGAATTACTTGCCAAGCAAGAAACGCCAGAAGAACGTACGCATGATTTTATTCCAAAAACGTTCGATGATTATTTAGGGCAAGCAGAACTTAAAAAGAAATTAGCTGTTTATACGCAAGCAGCAAAAATGCGTAAAGAACCGCTTGATCATTTATTACTCTTTGGCCCTCCAGGGCTTGGCAAAACTACGTTGGCACACATTATGGCAAACGTAATGGATGTGGGCATCAAAATGGCCAGTGGCCCGATGCTTGAACGCACCGGTGATCTGGTTGCTATTTTATCAAGTCTAGAACCACGTGATATTTTATTTATTGATGAAATTCATCGTACGCCAACCAATGTAGAAGAAGTATTATATAGTGCGATGGAACAATTCAGCGTTGACGTGATTATCGGCCAAGGTGCTGGCGCTAAAACGATTACCCTTCCACTTCATCCATTTACCTTAATTGGTGCGACTACCAAAAGCGGCATGATTTCTGCCCCATTACGAAGCCGATTTGGCATCACTGAACGGCTTGATTTTTACACCGATGAAGAATTGCGTGATATTGTTTTGCAAAGTGCACAATTTTTACAATTATCATTAGCATCTGACGGCGCCTTACGTATTGCAAAATGTGCGCGGGGCACGCCAAGAATTGCTAAAAAAATTACCCGTCGTGTGCGTGATTTTGCTCAAGTGCAAAACAAAAATATCATTGATAAACCGCTTGTTATTGAAGCACTTACTTTTTTGGGTATTGATGATGACGGCTTGAGCATTGTCGATAACATGTTGCTCCGCAAAATTATAGAACATTTTGATGGCGGACCGGTTGGCCTTGATACGCTCGCTTCATTAATCGGCGAAGATAAAGATACTATTGAAGCGGTATTTGAACCATTTTTAATGCGCAAGGGATTGCTTGAAAAAACTCCGCGAGGTCGACAAATTCCATTCAAAGCGTTATCCTATTTAAAAAATAAATATCTTGGGCAAAAAGCCCTTTTTTGATACTAGAAGGTTTTAACAATGGCAGGCCATTCCAAATGGGCAAATATTAAACATAAAAAAGCCGCTATGGATGCAAAGCGCGGCAAAGCATTTACACGAATAACTAAAGAAATTACGGTTGCTGCCCGCGTTGGTGGTGGTGATTTGGCAGCTAATCCACGCTTGCGTCAGTTAGTTGATAAAGCGCGTGCTGTTAACATGCCAATGGATAATGTTAATCGTGCTATTAAACGTGGAACTGGTGAATTACCAGGCGTGAATTATGAAGCACACTTATATGAAGGCTATGGTCCTTATGGGGTTGCGGTTATTGTGGAAGCATTAACTGATAATAAAAATCGTACGGTTGCTGATGTACGCCGTTTATTTTCTAGCTCAGGTGGGTCATTAGGCGAAGGTGGCTCAGTAAGCTGGATGTTTGAAAAGCTTGGCGTAGTACGCACGCAAAAAACAGATATATCTGAAGATCAACTCCTTGAAAAACTATTAGATTTTGATGTAAGAGATATTTCACGCGATGAAGATACTTTTGTTATCACTTGTGAGCCAAAATCACTCGAACCAATTAAGCAAGAGCTGGAATCTGCTGGTATTGTTATTGAAAATGCTGAATTAGAATGGGTTGCCAATAATCCGGCTAATTTAGATGATACACAAACTGAAAAAGCAATTGCATTTCTTGATGAATTAGAAGAACATGATGACGTACAAAATGTATATGCAAATTTAGCATAAGGAATAATAATGGTAGTGAGTATGACCGGCTTTGCTTCATCCACTGCAGTGCTTACTGCAAAAGATGGTTCTCAAACACAGCTTTCAATTACATTAAAATCTCTAAATTCACGATTTTTTGAAGCAAATTGCAAACTCCCTTATGCGCTCCATCATCTAGAAACAGAATTTACTAAAATTTTTAAAGAAAACTTGCATCGTGGCTATATAGTTTTTTCCATTCAAGCTAGTAATCCTGCCATATTTAAAGGCCCCATTCAAGTAGATTTATCGGCCGTCAAAGGATATCTTGATGCCGCACAACAGATAAAAAAATCTTATGAAGTATCTGGTTCTTTAGAAATCGCCAATCTGATAATGCTACCGAATGTTTTTAGCATTGAAGAACAAACTATCGATGAACAAACAAAAAAATTTATTTTTAATGAAGTCAAACAAGTTCTTGATAAACTTATGCATGCACGCATAACTGAAGGCAAAGCATTGCAGGCTGATTTAGAAAACCGTATTGCCTCTATGAAGCAGCTTATGGATTCAATTGAAATTCTTGCAAATGAAATGATGGAACAACGAAAAAAAGAAATTATCGCCCGCTTGGCAGCACTTGATGAAGCATCTACTGAAGTTACCGAAGCACAACGTAGCGCGCTTTATTATGAACTAGATAAAATTGATATTCATGAAGAAATCGTTCGTTTTAAAAATCATCTTGAAACATTCAAAAAGCATTTACTTTCTGATGAGCTTGAAAAAGGACGGCGCCTTGATTTCATAGTACAAGAATTAGGCAGAGAAACGAACACCATTGCAGCCAAATGCAGTAATGCACAAATTAGCGCGCAAGCGATAAATATTAAAGTAGAACTTGAAAAAGCCCGCGAGCAAATTCAAAATATTGTGTAATCATCCTACACGTTTCAAATTGAAAATATTTGCTTTGCTCAAATAATCCCTAAAATCCTTTCTATTTGATAGCCATTTTCATTTTTTGCATTTTTTATTTATAATGGGGTTATGGAGGCTCAATTCTATTGCCTTATATTTAAAGGATAAAATAATGCGAATCATATTTTTGCTACCAATCTTTTTGGTTTTCATAACGAATGGGATGGAAATAGAATTAAGACAATCAAGGCCCAATTCTATTGCTCAATATCTTCAAATCCTTCCTAAACCAATAGTTGGAATGATTGCTTATGAAATGGTAAAAAAACCACCATATACTAATATTTCTCAAATTTTACCATACTGTGATAAAAATACTCAAGATGATATATGTTTGTATTTATCTTTAATAAAAAATATAAGCATAAGTATTAGTGATCGATCTTCTTACTTCACTTGGATTCCAGATATAAAAAATCAATCAATAGCAAATCATACCCATTATGACTTAGGATTAAACAATAATCCTTTTTTCGTAAAAACTTTTACCATGCCTCTTGAAAACGTTTTAAATAATAATAATTCTTCATCTGAACAATTTGTACATTTAGGGATTAATAAACAAATCAACCCACAATTATATTTTAAACGAGATAATCAATGGCAAAAAATAGCAGATCTTAATAATATTAATAATTATAGCATTCGAGGTATTTGCACAAATTTATCAGTACCAAATGAAATACTACTCCTCTCATCACCATCGCAACATGAGCCTAATGCTATATTTCTTCGAAAAATACACTTCAATCCAATAGATGATGTATATTCAATTAAAGAATCTTTTAATTTAAGCGAGCATTTCACTATGTGTTTACCGACTGGAGCAATAGCATGGCATCCGCAGAACAAAAATATTGTTGCTATAGCAGCAAATATTAAAATTAATGATAATGATTGTGAAAAGAATGTATTACTTCTTTATGATACAAATTTGAAAAAAAGTACCATTATAAACATTAATCATCATAAAATCAATGCCATAACTTTTCATTATGATACACCTAATCTAATCATTGCGTATGCCAATAATAGGGACATACTCGCCATTAACACTGAAAATAAAGCCATTAGAACAATACCAACAAAATTACAATTAGATTCTATCACTTCCAACCCTCTATGTTGCTCATTATTCAGTAATCCTTTTAAACAAGGAGAATTTAGCCTTATTCTTAATATTCTTTCTAAACACGTATCTGAATATATACCTACTTTCTATTCGGAAGTAACTAGTGGATTAGATAGCGCTAAGCAACAAATTATTATTAATTTTTCACTTGAATCCACTACTCAAGAACTAGCCGAAAAAATTGCTTTTGAAGAAATAATCGAAGAAGAGATAAAAATACCTTCTAATCAAAAAAAGCCTTCATTGTTTTGTGGAGCTAAAAGCTGGATTAGAAATAAACTACCGAATTTTTCAAGCATTAATCCATTCAAAATTTCATCACCAAAAAAATTGGCTTTAGTATATACTTTAGGTTCTGTATGCCTTGGCTATCTAGCATGGAAATATTTTAAAAATTAACAAATTAAAAGTAAACGAAACAAAAGGCTTTCAATATGAAACATTCACTTATATCTCTTATTTTTTTCTCTTTTTCGATAATGAAGGGAATGGAAATACCATCACTAAACAATCTAGCCCATAAAGAAATCATAAAGCAACCTTCTGCTAATAATTGTAACTTTTTACAAGATTTAGAATTTCCAGATAAAAAAAATCTCTCTTTTGAACTTTCTTCTATTTGCGCAAAAAAATATGTTTCTCAAAAATCTCAGCTCATTCCGCTCATTGACAATGAATCAATAGAAATTCTTTCCGGGGATATAATAAACAAAAAAAAGAATATATTGAGTTCTTATAGACTTGTTTTAATGCCTATAAATAAAAGTAATTATCCATTGCAAATTAATTCATTACTTACTCATGAAAATAAAAAATATCCATACATACCGCTTTGGCTAGAAGGCAGAATAAGCCTAGATAATGAAAAATATATTGATACTGTCTGCTTTAAAGATAAAACCGCTGAGTTTTATTTTGAGCAAGAAGCACTTTCACGCGAAGAGGCGATTAATAATATTATAACTAATCCATCTGTATCAAATCATGCTCTTCTCATCACTTCTGATCTTCATAAGAATAAAACAATAAAAAAATTAGAATTTAAGCAATATACAAGCCGAAATGGACAACCATTTCATTATTTTGAAATAACCAAAAACTACAATATAAATGAAAATTTACCTCAATTTGAACTTACCGGGGGTATGGTTTGGAATCCAAAAGAAACTAATCTAGTCGCTATTGCTTGTAAAATAAATAATGAAAAAAAACAATCAATTATAATCTATGATTTGAATACTGAAAAATATGAATTGATTAATTTGGAACTTTGCGATGATGATATTTATGCTTTAACGTATATTCATCAGGCTCCCAATTGCCTTATTGCCTATACTCAAAATAAAAATGTAATGGTTATTAATACTAAATTAAAAATAGTTACAAAAATCGGTCAATTAATACAAGCACCAGATTGTATCCATCCTACTGGTTGTATTTCATTATTCAATGACCCAAAAAATGAAAAAATGAAGCAAAAAAATGATAATGAAAATTTTACACTTATCATCAATCATAGCTCAAATCAAAAATATGGTTTTCAATATGATGAAAATCAAACCTGTATTAATTTCTCTTTAAAGCCATTTTCTCCTCATAAGGTGACATTTAAGGACAGATTAATTTCCATGTTTTATGCAACAAAAAATTGGTTTAAACAAGCTCCCATTTGTACTCCACAGGCTTTTTTGCTCGGTGCAATAACAAGCTATCTAGCATGGAAATATTTTAAGAAATAATAGTAGACTAGCTGCAAAAATCTTATTGCGTATAAAGTTTTCTTGATTCATCCCAAACAATTGATGTACAAAATAAGTGAAGCAAAAGGAGAATCATGAAAAGATTTGTTTATTTAATTTTTTTCGTTATACCCAATCTAGTATTTGCAGAGAACTTAGAAACACAAATTGAATTAGCAAGTAATCCGATAAATCTTGATGAGCTACTCACTCAATCAATAGATAATCAATTTGAAATCACTGTTCAAAATACTGAAGTACCACAAGCTTCTTGCAAGGGTAATTGTCAGTTAGCCAATCAAATTCAATTAACACAAAATGGTATATCACCAAACATGATCACCATGCCTGGCCCATATTGTGTTATCACCGATTTAACCGTGCCTGCATTTCAAAATGGTATTTTCATTAATACCAGCAATGTCATTTTAGATCTGAACAATCGCATTATTATGAGTGCAAACGGTGCAAATTTTACTTCTCTAACTGGTATTGTAGTAAACAGTAATCTATCCAATATAACAATAAGAAATGGCACTATCGTAAACCTCGGTGGGAATGGCATTCTCATTAATCCTGGTTGTCGACAAATTATTCTAGAAAATATTAAGTTTTTAAATAATTTAAATGGCATGCAACTTCTTGGGGTACGCACTTGTCGCATTCAAAATTGCTTATCGAGTTTTAATCGTAATGATGGTTTTTTGATTGGTAGCATTAATGGAAGCTTTAGTCAAAACTTCCTCATTCGCAATTGTATCAGTTCATTCAATGCCTTTGATGGTTTTCAATTAACTAGTTGCTTCAATTGTGATTTAGTTGACTGCTTTTCATTTAGCAATCAAGCAAATGGATTTGATCAAACATTAGGCAGGCAAATTAATTTTAATGGCTGCCAAGCACTAAGTAACGTCAGAGAAGGTTTTATTAGTACTGGTAATAATCATAACTTTGATCAATGCCAATCAAATGATAACAGGCTTGATGGCTTTTTAATTGATGGTAATCAGCAAACTATCACTAATTGCCAAGCAAAAGCAAATCGAACAAATGGATTTATGGTGCGGAGTAATAATAATTCTTTGCAAAATTGTATTGCAGATGCCAATACTCAAATTGGCTTTATCATCAATGGCAATAGCCATGTCTTGGAAAATTGTGAAGCAAAAAGCAATGCTACTGGCTTCCAGATTACTAATAATAATCATTGCCTTTTAAACAATTTAGCAAAAAACAATACGGCGATTGGTTTTTCATTGCTTGCTGCTAGTAATCGATGCCAAGTACGAAGCAATACTGCTGTAGCAAACAGCACGGGTATTCAAAATAGTACAACAACTGTTAACCGTATTTATAGCAATTTTTCAAGTGACAATACAACGGCAAACTTTGTGGGTGTACCTAATGTGATTGTTTCACCTTCTGCGGTGGCAGCAATTAACTTTACGGCCAATATTTCAAATTAATTAGTTATTCAATTTTTTTCAGAAATTCTTGGTTCAATAACTCTACTGTTTCTTTTTTAGGTTTATAAGAATTACCGCAATCAGAACATTCAATATACAATTTTTTAGGGCTTGTTGGAAAAACCGGTATAAAGAAAAATGTAAACCATTTACGCATATAAAAAAATTGCATTACTTGTTCTTCTTGACAAATAACACAATCAAAATGTAATTTCCTGATATCTCGTCTTCTCCAGCTCGAACTCTAAATTATAAATATTATATCCTTAAGATTTCAAAATATTAAATTTTTTTGAAAGTTCATTAACTCTATCAAATAATTCAAGCAAACCTAATCCAAATTATCCTTTCAGACATTTAAATTTTAGAGAATTATATAGATTTTTTTTAAACAAATCTAATTTTTTTGGTATTATTTTGAAAATATTTTTACAGATTTTTTAAATATAAAACTAAAGGATTATATGTATAAGAGACTATTCCTACCAATATTTTGTTACTTAGCGATCAACATACCTATGATTCTTAAATCTCATATTGAATTTGAACAACAAAAATGGGAACATGTAGAAAAGTTATTCATTATAAATCCTGTAGAACATGCTAATAATTCTGTATTTAATAAAAAATTAGGAATTATCAGCTTAGGATCTTTTGTTTGTTTTAGCCAATTAATTAATTATAAGCACAAATACACTGCTTTCTCAAAGAACTCTTCTCCATTAAGCACAAATATTAAAGAGATAGTAATAACCAATTCGGATCTTTGTTTATATGAATTACCACGAACTCATAATTTTACTACTTTTTGCGCAACAATTTTTGGTTTATTTGCAATCTCTATCTATGAAAAAAAATATTTACGAAACCATTTTTTATATCAAAAATTCCTTGAATTTATAAAAAATTGGCCTATTCAAAAAGAATTAGTACCGGAATACTTTATAGAATCATTTGACGAATTATACGAAGAGTATCAAAAATATGGAGAAACTAAGCAATTCAAACAAAAAGCACTTGTTTTATTAAAAAAAATACAAACGAGTATTTACCATAAATTTTCGTATAAATATTATCAAGCGAGTTTATTTAAATTCAGCTTATTTTTCTGAAAAATATTCTATTTTAAGGACAAGCAATAAATTCATGAAAAATATTATTTTAAATAGTTAATCCTCTTGTAATGGTAGATTTGTCTATTCGCTCCTTTATTTATTCTTTCAAAAGCCGTATAGATAGATGAACAAGTTCCTACCATAACATTGAAGCTTATGATTTTAAACAAACACTACAATAAAAGAATTTTTTCACCTTTCTTCCTCTTTAATAAAAAATGCTGGACTAACTCGAGCCAAATATATCTAAAATTTTGAATAATACAATCAAAAATAATACTCTTGAAAAAAATTTATTTAAAGATAAGATTACTGACTTATTAACCTTTATAAAATTTCTCAGAGATTATACAAATGAAAAAAAAATATTTTTCTTTGATCTTTCTTTCATTAATAACCTTTGCAACTATTAATGCTGCAAATGATTTTATAAGTCGAGAATGGGAATATTTAGAAAAAATATTCATCCGAAATTCAATTGAAAAAGCTCAAACCGCATTTTATATTCCTAAAGTTTTGGCATGTAGCGGCATTACACTGAGCTATACTACAATAGCATCTTTCATTCACTTTAGTGAGAAAAATAACAAAAAGCTAAAATATCCTGCTACTTTTTTTTATGGATGTTTTTTAGCCGCATCAATTTTATCAATTGTATCGAATTATTTTTGTGTAAAATATATCAACGGTTTTGCAAAAAAACATTTAAGAAACTATTTTGCATACTATGAATTATTGGAATTTATTAAAAACTGGCCGCACCACAAAAATTATACCCCTATTTGTTTTCATGAATCATTCGATGAACTCTATGAAATCTATAAAACAGATTGCTATGATCCAATAGTTAAAGAAAAAGTTAAAGATTTATTAAAAAATATTCTTCAAGGAATTTACAATAGATTCCCGCATCGTTATTTTAAACCAAAAGTTAAAGTAGTATATCGCCCACTATTTCCCTTTTTATGGTAATTGAGTCTATAATCAAGCTTGTTCAATTTTAACCAATTTTAATATGAAAATTATCTTTATATCGATCTATTGAAATAAATTCTGGTTGCTGTTTTATTATCACTTGCCATTCATTGATTAAATTTAATAAAGATAAGCAAGAAACTGTTATTTTAGGCAATCGTTCATGAAATTGAAGGTCAGATATAGCAACTTTATTATTTTCTATTTCTAAATAACAGCGTTGATAAGCTTTTTCAAAAGATTTGTGTCCATGTAATCTTTTCATAATTTCTTTACGAGCATTAGGTTTCTTTAAATCTTCTATTAAAAAATAGGCAAGTAACTCAAGTGCATTATTGTTATCATTAATAATCTCATATTGATCGTTTTCTTTAATAAAATGAACTGATGATTGTTGAATTTCTTGATAAAATTTACCCTCAATATTTATACTATCATTATCTTGAGTAATGATAATTTCATCAACTTTTTGCTTACGAAGCTCAATCCATTGGTCAATAATATAACGCAATTCATCTGCAAATATTATAAGGGAATTAGGATCATAATCTAAATCAGGGGAAGTAATTAATATTTTATTATCATTAATCTTTTTCAAAAGCATACAATTACCTTCACATTCTTGATATGAACCATCTAAAAATCTATAAATCCATTTACCCCAAAATCCAAAATCATAGAGTAAAAGCTCACATAAATTTCCAATAGCTGAACCTAATGGCAATTGACCAAATGACTCATAATCATTTTCATATTTATAAAAATGTGCACTTTTCATGTTAACCTTTAAAAACTGGATAATAAGTTATAATTTTTCCAGATTTATTAAATACCATTTTTATCTTAATTCCTTCGTTGGTTTTCCCGATTAATATCCAGTTACTTTTTTGGGGATTAAATTCAAATAGTTTTTTCTTTTGCTTACAATAATTAAATGCTTCAAAAACTTTTTCATGAACTTTAGTCCTACTCCAATCAGAGGGGAAAAAAGTTGAAGTTTTAACTTTACCATTCATATATCTCCATTCTAATTCATAAATACCATGTTGCACTTTCTCCATTGATAATATCTCAATTTCTTTCCCTTTAAAACGCCTGATTTGATTTTTAAACCAACCACCAACATCATGGTGCCAACCAGAGGCTTTGCCCGAAATGGTTATATCCGGTTGGCAAACATGTTCATAATTAAAATTAATATCTTTTCCTTCAAAAACGTCATAACCTTTTTCTAGACCATCAAATTTGGAGTGTAATTCTTCTATTTCTTTTGAAAGCTTTTTGCCAGGTTGCTCGGCAATTTTTTTATTTTTTTTAATATTTTGTTTTTCAGCACGTTTACTAAATTTAGTTTTTTCCGGCGTTTCTATTATTTCTTTTTTTGCAGATACTTTGCTTTTTGGCTTATATTTATTTTTTGAGGGATCAATACAATTTCCTGATTTATTGCGTACTGTTTTGCGCGTCAAAGAATTGCCTGCTTTTTGCATTTTGCTTATTTGACTAGTATTTTCACTTGTTTCTGCTACTTTATGTGCATTACTAAGATCTATATCTTTGGGTGCAAAATCCATTTCTTTGCAAATGGTATCTTTAACTTTTCCGATAATATCTGATGCTTCTTTTGATCCATGCTCAACTGAACGGACTGCTCCTTGTCCCCATTCGATCGCTTCAATTGCTCGTACTTCTTTTTGAGCAAGGTTACGTAATTTATTAATAAGATTAAATTGCTCTGGAACTTTTATTACTTGCTGCCCGACTTGCAATAATTGATTGCTCGCATTAATCAATAATGGTTTTGTTTTTACAAGCACGGTACTAAAACCACGCCACACAAATGTATCAGCGCAATAATTTATAAGAAGGCTAAATTTTTGGTAAGTCGGCAATTCATAAAGCGTAGTTAAAACCTCATCAATTTCTTTACGGTATTGTATCTGTAAATCTTGCAACGGCAGATCACCTGAATAAGCAACTGCAAATTTACCCATAAAATGTAACAATTGGCCGGTGCCTTTAACTAAATTATATGTTGCTTCTATTGGATGCTGTATCATATCAGTTGTTTCAACCGCTTTTTTTAGTAATTCTAATCCAGCAATTTCAGAATACTTGCTTAAAATGTTTATACATTTATTTATGGCTTGACGATGTTTGCTACCTAAGCCTATGAAAAAAGCATCTCGACGGAGTGCTATTTTTTCTTGTAATTCATTGATATATGCAATGTATTCTTTCAAGCTTAATTCACCAATATTTGAAGGAATAGTTGTGGTAAGAATTGATGGCGCTTCATTCTGCATATCAGTAACAATTGTATTAATTTTTTCAATCAATACTTGATTATTATCAATATCACTTACTATTGCTCGTTCTTGTTCATTTAAAAATATATACTCCAAGCATTGCGCATCTAGACCAAATGTTTTTTCAACCGTTTCTATAGGGTTACATTTTATTAATGCATTTTTTTCTTCTTCAATTATATTAAGCAAACCGAATTGTTTTTGTTCATCAATATCAAATCTTGCTATAATTGTTTCTTGGGGATTAATAAATAGGCCATCATTTTTAAAAGCACCTACAAGATTTTGTTGCTCAATACGATTGCATATTTTTTGCAATTTATTTTCACTAAATACCGAATTTTGATGTATCACTTTTCCATATAAATCATCAATTGATAAAAGAATGTCTTCTGCATACTTTTTTTCTTCATTAACAACTAAATTTGAATGATGTATTCTTTCTGCAAGTGAAGCGATAATTGGAATAAGACGTAACTGTAATTTAATATGACGTTCATTTGTATTGATTTGCAAAACATTGCCGCATTTTAATAACGCATCGCTTTGTTGATGATAAATTGCGTGTACAAAAGATTGTGCTAAAGAGCGATAGGCTAACGCTACTTTAAGATTTTCGGTATCACATGCCTTCATAATGCATTGAATACCATCATTTACAATATTTTTTAATTGTTCATCATTTACATCTAAACGAGCCAAATTGAATAAACATTCTCGTTCAATCGCATGTTCTTTAAAATGAATATTAGCAGGAATATTAATATCTTTTAGCAACTCATTATTGAAGATATCAAGAAATTTTGGCAAGCCACGTTCATCAAATAATTGATCATATACGTCTTTTTCTTCAAGCATGTAACTATCACGATAAGCACCATGAGCACAAAAATGAGCCATCTTATGAAAATTTTGCGTATCATCAAGAAATAAAACTACATTATATAAGAATTCACTGACTTCTGGAGAAGGCTTAGTGATACCCACCGTTTGTAACAAATTATTATAGAGCTCTTCACGATATATAAAAAATTCCTTCATTTTTTCATCAGGAATTGGAATTGCATTATTTTTTTTTATGCGTTCAACAGTGGATAATGAACACTGTTCTGCAATAATATGCTTTCTAATTGTTTTATATAATGGATCTTTTTGAAACTTTTTATCAATACCAAATTCATCAAATTTATTTTTAAAATGCGTAAGATATAATTTTCTTAAAAAAGATTTATGTACCTGTCGTGATTCGTTAACAAAATGCCAAAATCCTTTATTTTGATTGATTATCTCTGCAGCTTTTTGAAATTCATCTTTTTTACACAGATCCATTACTTCTGTAATTTGCTGTAGTGGCTGACTCGAGCTTAATTGTTTTTCTAATTGTGAATCATTAAAACATTTATAACTTGAACTCGCGTTATCAATTTCTTTAACGATGGTATAATAATCATACTTAAACCATTCCTTTGTTTGTTTCTCTAAAGAATCGATAAGTTTATTAAGATCTTTACGATCTGATTCAGTTAATTTTTGCGGTACGCCATTTTTAAACAAAATTCTGGCCATTTTTTCTTTAGTCGAAATTAAATAGCTATTTAAGGTTGATTCTTGAATTTTAAGGCTCACAAATTCTGGCAAATACAGACGATATTTTTCATCTTTTAAACAGCAATTTCGTAAAATATTTAATGTATGATTTATTTCTTGTTCAATAACCTGCATTTTAGTTGATAACTTATAACCCTCCCTAGAATGTAGATATCGGTAATAATCGTTTTTTATTTTGTCTTGAAATATTTCTCGTTGCGCAATAAACGATCTATTTTGCGGGATAACACGCATATCACAAGAAAAGCGATTTGATTCTTGTTGCAAATGCCGTACCGCAAAGTTATCTATTGAAACAATTGCAGATCTATTGAAAGCATCCGCTGCTTGATAATTAGCAAGTTCTCTTTCCATACACAAAATGGGAAAAAACAATATAATGTTTAATGATAAGAAAAATTTTGTCGATTTCATTACTGTTCCAATTTATTAAAAATTTAGAATAAAACAGATGCCAATTATAAAAAAAATCTTATACAAAGCAAGCAAAAGTTTACTTTCTTAGAATTTTGTTTGCATAATAGGATCAAATATATTTTTTACATAAGGAAAACATGCGCCATTATTGCATTATTTTATTGAGTTCTTTTTTTTTCATTTTATACCCAATGGAAGATAAAAAACCCATTTCTTCACTAAAAAAGCTTTGTATTAATAAAATAGTAAGCTTTTTTGCAACCTTAAATAACATTGAAAAAAATAGATTTTTAAAAGAAAGAAAACTTCCTATAGAACTTGAAAAAACAATTGTTAAAGAATTATATTTTCAAAATATAAAAACACTTCTTAAACCAATTGCGCTACAGAAATTAAATTATTCTATAAGCACTGCCGCACTACATCCGGCTAGAAATTTATTAGCAATAAGTATTTATGATAAAAAAACTACCCAATTCAGTGATTTGTTTTTATCTAATTCAAATATTGAGCATTTTGATAATCCACGCTTATTGTTTTTAAACCTTTCTACTTATCAATACAAATCTATTCTTGATATACAAACTACCAAGAAAATAAAAAAGCTAGAATTTAATCAAGATGGATCATTATTATTAGTTCATGCGGATCATAATATTGAGGCATATGATACAAAAAATATATATAAACCTGCCCTTGTATACAAGCATGAAGCTTTACAAAAAATAGATGCGAGTACTCTTCTTGCTTATCAAATTATCTTTAGTAAAAGTAATGTCAGTTATATAGCACAATTAGATAATAAATCCTGGAAAGTAAACTTCAATAACTTTGCGATTCCCTTTCAAGATATTATTACTAAAATTATTATCAATAATAATGATCTCATTGCATTGGTTGCAAACAAACAACTAACTTTATGGAATATAAAAAAACATTCATACAGAAGACTAAATATAGACGATAATATCCATACTATTGCTTTTTCTCCTGATAATCTTTTTTTAATTACCCCACGAAATAATAATATCTTTTTTTATTCATTAACGCCGAATGAGGATTATGAAATTGGCTATCAAATTGGAAAATGCAATTTTGTGAGCCAAACAACATTATATTCACAAAAAGAATTTTATAATGTCCATACTGAAAATATAGCTGATAAAATCATACATATTTATGCGATGATATTTCACCCGATCATACCTTATATACTTATTTCAAGCGCAAGCAATCAAACACTTTCTGTTTTAAATATTAAAACTGGCAAAAAAACCATTATTCCGATTGATAATTTTCTAAAGCAAGAAAACGATTTCATCTCTTCATTACAATTTAATGCGCAAGGCAATCGGCTTATTGGTTTTACCAATAAAGAACAAGTTATTATTTTCCCTTTTTATTCTGAAATTTATTGCCTTGAAAATATTTTAGATGGTCTTGCTAATGAAAAATTAACCGATATTTTTGCAGAGATACATCCTGAAGAGATATGGTCAGGTGCGCCATTTATCGAAATATCTCCAGAAAAAGAAACTATTTGCTCTCTTCAGTAAATTTTTTTTCAGTACCAATTTAAAGAAAAATTAGGTACAATAAAGCAACACAGTAATTCAACTTTTTTTGGATAATTATCATACCGTTTTAAATATCTAGATAAATTATCGCTTTTTCTTAATCCAGGAATTATATGGCGCAGCATTTTACGCACTTACACATGCATACAGAATTTTCATTATTAGATGGAGCTATTAGTCTTGATCGATTAATTAACTTTGCAAAAGAGCAAGAATTTAAAGCACTTGCCATGACTGATCATGGTAATATTTTTGGTGCAGTTAAATTTTTCCAAAAATGTAAGAAAGCTGGTATTAAACCGATCTTAGGCATGGAAGCTTATTTTACCCCAGATGTAACAGTAAAATCGGTTGAAAAAAAGTATTATCATCTAATTTTATTAGTGCAAAATGAAATCGGTTATAAAAATCTCTGTAAACTTATTTCTTATTCTTATCAGCAAGGATTCTATTTTAAGCCACGTATCGATTACCATATTTTAGAAAAGCATTCAGAAGGTCTTATTGCAACTTCAGCTTGTCTTGGTGGCCATATTCCTTCGTTGCTTAAACATAATAATGAGGTTGAAGCAGAACAGCGTATGGATTGGTTTGTATCAGTATTTGGCAATGATCGCTTTTATTTTGAAGTACAGCCGGAAGAACAAGAAGAACAAAAAATTTTAAATCAAAAATTGTATGAATGGAGTACTAAAAAAAATATTCCGCTAATTGCGGCCGGCGATTGCCATTATTTATTGCCCGAAGATCATGAAGCACATGAAGTTATGCTTTCAATTCAAACGCAGCATAAACTTACTGATACCGATCGTTTTTCTTTTGGCGATGTACGTGCTTATGTAAAAACTGCAAATGAGATGCTGAATATATTTAAAGATCATCCGCAAGCAGTTTGGAATAGCGGTAAAATTGCCGATATGTGCACGTTTGATTTTCAAACAGATAAACTTTTTTTCCCCAAATTTGAAATCCCACAAGAACATACCCCAGAAACATATTTTACACAGTTATGTGAAAAAGGTCTTGAAACATTAATTACGCAAGGCCGTATTGATCAAGCGGAAATTAAAACTTATCAAGATCGTTTAAAAATAGAAGTAGATTTAATTACTTCAATGGGTTTTGTTGGTTATTTTTTAGTAGTGAGTGATTTTATTCAATGGGCACGCAGAAATAACATTCCGGTAGGTCCAGGACGTGGTTCTGCTGCTGGCTCACTTGTTGCTTGGTCACTTGAAATAACAAATATCGACCCACTTAAGTACAATCTTCTTTTTGAACGATTCTTAAATCCTGAACGTGTCACAATGCCTGATATCGATATCGATTTTTGTATCGAAGGCCGTGAGACGGTTATTAATTATGTGCGTGATAAATATGGCCATGATAATGTAGGGCAAATAATCACTTTTGGTACTATGATGGCCAAAGGGGTAGTGAAAGACGTTGCTCGTGTACTTGGTATTCCATTCGAAGATGCAAATGCTATCACGAGCCTTATACCAGATCAGTTGAAAATTAGCTTGCGTGATGCGTTGGAACAAGAACCACGAATCAAGGAATTAATTAATGCAAATCCTAAAGTAGCAAAATTGTTTGAAATTGCATTTAAACTTGAAGGAATTACACGACATGCTTCTAAACATGCAGCTGGTATTGTAATTTCTCCCGAGCCAATCGATGAAGTGTTACCAGTATACGTGCCATCAAAAAGCACTGAGCTTGTTACCCAATATGCGATGACTGAACTTGAAAGTATCGGTTTTTTAAAAATAGATCTTTTAGGCCTTAAAAACTTAACACTCATTGATCGCGCGGTACAATTAATTAAAAAAAATTATGACGTTGATATCAATATCGATATGTTACCGCTTGATGATGAAAAAGCATTTATTTTGTTGCGTGAAGGCAACACATCTGGTGTGTTCCAATTTGAATCAGAAGGGGTAAAAGAAGTTCTCCGCAAACTACAACCAGAAAAATTTGAAGATCTTATTGCAGTAAACGCCTTATATCGTCCCGGCCCACTTGGTTCAGGCATGGTGGATGATTTTATTGAACGTAAACATGGCCGCCAAAAAATTACGTATTTATTTGATGAACTTGCACCAATATTGCAAGAAACGTACGGCGTTATTGTTTATCAAGAACAAGTAATAAAAATTGCTTCTGCTATAGGCGGTTATTCACTCGGTGAAGCGGATATCTTACGCCGCGCAATGGGAAAAAAGAAAATTGAAGTAATGGCTGAGCAACGAGAAATATTTTTATCTCGTGCCGCACAAAAAGAATTTGATAACAAAAAATCTGGTGAACTTTTTGATCTTATGGCTTATTTTGCCGGCTATGGATTTAATAAATCACATTCTGCAGCTTACGCCCTCATTGCCTATCAAACTGCTTATTTAAAAGCACATTATCCTGCCGAATTTATGGCATGCTTAATCTCTTTAGAGGCAACTCACCCGGATAAAATGGTATTTTATTTGCGCGAAACAAAAGACATGGGCTTAGGCATTGTACCGCCGGAAATAAATACTTCAGATATTGCATTTAGTGTTGTGCATAATGGAATTCAATTTGGCTTGCAAGGAATAAAAAATGTTGGTCTCGCCGCACTAGAAGCTATTGTACGCGAACGAGAAAAAAAATCATTTAAAGATTTGCTCGATTTTTGCACAAGAATTGACTTGCGCACCGTTAATAAACGAGTTATAGAAAGCTTAATTTGTGCGGGCGCTTTTGATCAATTACCCGGCAACAGAGCACAACAACATGAAGAGCTCGAAATTATTATTGACCAAGCGCTTGAAAAAAAACGCGCCTTAGAAACTGGTCAAATGGGGTTATTTCAAGCAGCAAAAAAATCAAATGGCGATGAAGATGATAGTTACAGCTTTACTGCTCGTCCCGATTGGGCAAATAAAGAGAAATTAGAAAAAGAACGTGAAGTTATCGGATTTTATTTAAGTTCTCATCCGCTCGATGCTTACAAAAATTATATCAAATGGCTTTCAATTCAATCTTTTGATGAAATACTTAATAAAGCATTGCAGATAAATACGCTAGAAGAACCCATTGTGATTGGTTGTGGCTTGCTTAATTCTTGCAAACAAATCATGACAAAAAAAGGTGATCGCATGGCATTCGCACAATTAGAAGATATTTCAGCAAAATGTGAAGCCATTATTTTTCCTAAAGTGTTTAAAAAAGTTGAAGCATGGCTTAATAACTATCAAGTTTTCATAATAAAAGGTTCACTTGATCTTACGGCACAAAAATTATGCAAAATTAAAGTAAATGAACTTATACCAGTCGAACTTTTTTTTCAGGAATGGCCATCAATACGTTCTACTTTATCTCTCCCTGTCGCTTTTGATGCACAACTAATTGAAATGATCAAAAAAACAATGGTTAATGGCACTATTCCACTCGAAATTTTATTTGAAGACAATGGCAAAAAATTACGTCTAAAAACAAAAGAATCTATTGCTTTAGATGAATCAATGTTAAGTGAATTAGAAAAACATAATATTCAAATAAAACTACATATTTAAATAACTATTATAACTCCCTTTAAAACCTGAAGATATTTCTTTTAAAATATTTATCATTTTTAAGCGGTAATTCTCCCGGCGCTGTGCGCGCAGCACCAATTTTTTTGCTTGTACAAAAAACTGGACAAAAATACACCAACATGCTGTTGGATCGTTCATTCGCCCAAATTCGTGCCCACTCATCCTACGACAATATATAGTCTTCAGATTGGGTCACGTTTGGTTTGTATTTTTATAAAAAATTTAATAAATCCGGTAGCGAGTCAAGATCCGAAGATGAAGGTTGAAAACCTGAATGAGAGTTCTCGTTATGAGCGGGAAAATAATCCAACAGAATGTTGGTGCCCTTGTGTTAAGGATATTGGATACCCGGCCGGCATGAGGCCAAATGTAGCGCAAAGTATACATTAAAGCGGAATACTAAATATCGTTTTCAATTAATTGACAAGAATATTCATAATACCGTTTATTTGCTGCTTTAAGTTTTTCAAGAAAGAGTTGCAAAGCATCGCCATTTTTTTTCATGAATGCCATCATAACAATCTGCATATATTCAGACAAAAATGGAGTCAGTATCATATCAGTATGCGCACTCGTTATAATTATTTTTTCATAAATATCAAATAATTTATATTGTGGAATGGTTTGCTCAACCTCTTGCATATACGAAGCTAATGCATCTAATTGATTTTTATTAATATAGATCACTACAAGCTGTTCTAAAACTTCAAAACCACGCTTTTCATGATCAATACGCATATATAATTCAAATAATGCTTTTAAAAATATTTCAGAATCAGGATATAAGGAAATAATATGTTCATACACTGCTGCCGCTTCAATGCATTGATTATTTTTTTTATAAAGATAGGCTGCTTGCTCATATTTTTTTACTGCATCAGCAATATCATTAAATGAAAGAAATATATCACCTGCTAACTGACTAGCTAATGCTTCATTTTCAAAAGAATGCATTAGTAAACGATACATACCTAATGCACGCTCTTTTTCACCCCTTGCTACAAATTCAGCTAATTTATACCATGCAACATTATATTTATCAGCAGAAAATTGTTTCATCTTACTGACCTTTTATCATCTTTTGCTTATATTCATAGCATTCAATAAAAAACCGCTATATTTTTATGAGGCTAGCAAAAGATCCCTTGAAAAATCAAGTTGAAATTGATGAATTTAAAAAGAAAAAAAGAATAAGTCCTTAATCGGAACATTCTGAAGTCAAAACATTGTTTTTAAAAATAAAAACAACACAAGTCCTTGACTATTCTATACTACTCTGTAGTATAATATTCTATGAAGAGAAAAATAATACAGGCCAGAAGTTTTAGCAAATCTATCGAAACTTTATTCAAGAAAAGACGCTTAAAAAGCGAAGATTTTGATCATTTTCAATAAGATTAAAATCAGTGAATAGGGGTAAAAGTGGTGGATTCAGAGTCTGTTATTATTATTTAATACATGATGAAGAAATTTAAATGAACAAGAAAATTTAACAATGGAAGAAAAAAAGATACTCAAAGAATATATAAATAGTTTAAAGAGGTTATTATGAAAAATAAGTTTTTTAAAGATCTAAAAGTTGGACTTGAAGATGTAATTGCTCATAAAAAAGGCAAGCTTAATCTTCGTTCCGATATTATAGAGGTACCTGAGCCACCTTCAGAATATAAACCTCATCAAATAAAAAAAATAAGAATAACTCAACGCTATTCGCAAGGGATATTTGCAAAAATTCTTAATGTGAGCATAAAAACGGTGCAATCATGGGAATCTGGGCAACGATCTCCGAGTCACGCTGCGTTGCGTTTGCTTGAAATTATTGAAAAAGGAATTTACAAGCCTGATATATATAAAAGAAATTAATAGATCTACGAATTGCAGATCTATCTTTATTGAGTTTAATTTGGCTTTGTTTCTTGCTTCACTTCCATTGTTTTAACTTTTTTTAACTCTCTAATTAGGAACTGTAAGTATTGAAGAGTAAAAGCAGCAATTCATTACTACACAAGCTACTCGTTTTTATAATTCTTAAGATTTACAGCTTATCGAAAGTGCTATAAAAATTAACGAAAGAGATAAACATTATTTTAAATTTTGTCATCAATTTAGAAAAAGTTGCATGCTATCGAGAACTAAATTTGATGGCAAAAAAACATCTACAGTATCCAAAAGATATTTGATTTTATAAAAATATCGAAGTAATTCATAATATTGACAAAAAAATGGTGCCGAGGAGTGGAATCGAACCACCGACACTGTGCTCTTCAGGCACATGCTCTACCACTGAGCTACCTCGGCAAATATTAACTAGGTAAGTATTATGTATGGTACTTAAGTAGAGATTTTTGTCAATAAGAAATACGAAATTGAGTCATTTTCTGATACTGTAGAATCCCTCTGCACGCAAGAATACTAATTATCGAATTTTAGGAATTATTTATTCATTTAATTGATAAACTGCATATTTAGGCCTCGAAAGTCAATTAAAATATGAGCGATTGCAAAAGATACTAATATCCGCAATTAAACGTTGCCAAGCTACTTTTCATTTGTTAGTATTGTTTCGTAGTTTATTAAAAAATTCATTTTATAGGCAGCCCGCATGAACTCAATTAAAGAGCGTATTGACCGCATCAAAACAGAGTTTTTATCTGCTTTAAAACAAGTAAAAAAAGAAGAAGATCTGGAAAAAATCCGCTTAACCTATCTAGCTCGCAAAGGTAGCATTGCTGAGCTAATGAGTGCACTAAAAAGTCTTTCCTTAGAAGAAAAAAGAGCGGTAGGCCCATTATTAAACAAACTTAAGCAATCATGCGAAGCTCTTTTTGAAGCTAAACAAAAAACACTTAAAAAAGAGCTCATTCTCGCCGAACAAGCAAAAAAAATTCATTTTGACGTTACCGCTTATTTGCCCAATAAACCAAAAGGCAGCTTGCATCCACTGACGCAGATACAGGAAGAGGTTAATGATGCTTTTATTTCTCTCGGTTTTGAAATTGCCGATGGCCCTGAAATAGAAAATGAGTTTTATAATTTTGAAGCACTCAATATTCCTGAAAACCATCCAGCCAGAGATATGTTTGATACTTTTTGGCTTGATATTCCTGGACTACTTTTACGAACTCATACTTCTTCAGTTCAAATTCGCACAATGCAAGAACAAAAACCGCCGCTAGCTATAGCTGCTCCCGGTAGAGTTTATCGACATGAAGCCACTGATGCTTCTCATGATTATACTTTTATGCAAGTTGAAGGATTAATGGTCGACAAGAATATTTCCCTTGGCAATTTGCTTGCAACTGTTCGAAGTTTTATGCAAAAGATTTTCGAAAAAAATAATCTTGATATTCGCGTTCGTCCTTCTTATTTTCCTTTTGTTGAACCCGGTATTGAAATTGATATTGAATGCCCCTTCTGCAATCATGGTTGCTCAGTCTGCCAAGAAACAGAATGGATAGAAATTTGTGGAGCTGGACTTGTTCACCCAAATGTCTTAGACTCCTGTGGTATAGACCCCAATGAGTATTCAGGGTTTGCATTTGGTTTTGGTTTAACCAGATTAGCAATGTTAAAATATGGCATACCTGATATCCGTTTACTACATTCAAGCAATATTGAATTTCTTAAACAATTTTAGGTTTAAGATGTCAGACATCACATTTTTGTAAAAAAAGGAGTTCAATGGACATCATAAAAGCAGTTATTCCCGCAGCTGGTTTAGGAACACGCTTTTTACCTTTTACTAAAGCAGTCCCTAAAGAAATGCTTCCGCTTCTTAATAAACCAGCAATTCAATACATTATTGAAGAAGGCATTGCTGCTGAACTTAAAAATTTTATTATGATAACCTCAAAAGAAAAACATGCCATTAGTAATCATTTTGATTCTAATATTGAATTAGATATGATTTTAAAGGAACGTGGCAATAGTGAAATTCTACATACTCTTACCCGAATCACGCAAACTGCTGCTTTCAGCTATGTACGTCAAATAGAACCGCGCGGGCTTGGTCATGCCATTTGGTCTGCACGACATTTAATTGGAAAAGAATATTTTGGTATTTTTTTACCTGATGATATTATCATTTCCAAAATACCCGCATTAGCACAATTGATGAAAATTGCGCGTCAAGAAAGAGCAAGTGTTATTGCAATTCAAGAAGTACCAATGGATGAAGTATCTTCATATGGCGTTATTGGCATAAAAAAACAAATTACGCCAAATTTATTCCAAGTTTCACATGTGGTTGAAAAACCGGAACAAAAAGATGCCCCTTCTAATTTGGCAATTGTTGGGCGTTATGTGTTATCAAATAAAATCTTTTCTTGTTTAGAAGAAATTGAAACTGATGAACAAGAAGAATTGCAATTAACTGACGCTATCAGCCAAATGATTCATAAAAATGAAAAGGTCTTTGCCTATAAAATTCAAGGTGTACGTTACGATATTGGCAACCCAATCGGTTGGATTAAAGCAATTATCGGCTGCGCATTACAAGATCCTTATTACGCACCACATATTAGTAAATTTTTAGAAGATCGTAAGGCTTTAGAAGAATTTATTTATAATCCTACAAAAATTACTGAACATCACTTATAATCCATAATCTCATCCATAACTTAAACTTTTTCTTTTACTATTTTTAATAATATTGCAATTTGAAAATTCAATAGATTATTATTAATAATGAAGCATTTGAAAAAATTTTTGATCGTTGGTTTATGGAGAGATATGTGAAGCAATCAATAATCTTTATATTTATTTTTATGCAATCTTTTATCCTCAATTGCTGCCCATGTGTAGGGACGGTAAATGAACAAAGTCCTCCATTTTTTTTAGATGAATGTTATTTGAGTGAAACAATCGATTTTGATACGACGAGTACGGCAGTTGAAAATGATCAGGAGACTCATGAAGAAATTATTACTAGCTCTTAGTTTATTTATGGGAAATATATATGGTGAATTTGGTTGCATGGATAACAGCAAGCATTTAGATACACGCACTGGACCTGACTTTAAAAACTATCATTACGTCTCTTGTACTTGCCCATGCTACCGCTACAAACAATCGTTCAAACGTGGGCGATGCGAAGAATGCTTACATTATCGCGCACCAAGAGGAACGTTACAAATAAATACGCAGTTTCGTTAATTTAACACTCGTGTATAAAAAAAGAGACTTACCGTTATTGCACAGTAAGTCTCTCTGATAATTTTAAAAAAATTATTTCTTTAATTGTTTTGTGATAAAATTTATCGATATTTTGCCAATTTCCAACCACCATATAATGCACAACTGTATAATAAAGCTTTAAGGAGCAATTCTTTTTTGCTTGTACTATGTGTTGAATATTTGCAAAAATTTATGATATTTTCATTAATTGACGCACCATGTGTGATGAGTAGTTTTGCCAATTTATATTGTTTGTTAAGTAATGCATAAATAAGCGCTGTAGCATGTTCATTATCACATAGGTTAATATTAGCACCATTTTGTAGAAGTAATTGTATTGTATCTAGATTACCCATATATACTGCGCGCATTAATGCTGACCATCCGTCATTATTTTGCATATTAACTTGGGCACCATTTTGAATAAATAGTTGCATTATATCTAGATTACCCTTTTCATACATTAATACTGTTTGACCATGAATATCTTGCATATTGACTTGCGCACCATTTTGTAGAAGTAATTGTATTGTATCTAGATTACCCATATATACTGCGCGCATTAATGCTGTTTGACCATAAATATCTTGCATATTGACTTGCGCACCATTTTGTAGAAGTAATTGTATTATATCTAGATTACCCTTATATGCTGCATGAATTAATGCCGACATGCCTTTATTATCTTGCTGATTTATTTGCGTGCGATTATTAATAAGAAGTTGCGATACCACATTTGTATGCCCCTCTTGCACAGCAATCATCAATGCAGTTTCACCTTTATTATTTGACTTATTAATATCCGCACCATGATTGATAAGAAATTGCACCACAACATCATGGCCTTCACCTGCCGCATACAGCAAAGCGGTCTCTCCGCTATTATCCTGCTGATCAATTTGTGCGCCATTCTTGACTAAAAATAGCATAATATCAATTGCGCCTTTTTGCGCTGTAATCATCAATAAAGTAGTACCATTACTTTCCAAAGCTTTAAAATCTGCACCATGTGCTACTAAACTTTCGAATAATGCTAGTTTTTTATTCTTAATCGCACTGATTAAGGATGTTTCTTCATTAATTGTACAATTTATATCAGCGCCACCTTTGATAAGATCATCCAAATATTCTGATCGCAAATCTCTATCAAATAATGCTTTATTATAGGAATCTTTATTGGAATATTTTTGCCAAAACAAAATATCTACCTTCAAATAATCAGGAAGATTTGCATCAATGGCATCAATCGGCAACTCTCTGCAATCTAGATAGCGTCCTATTGCAGAAGCTGCTTGTGTTTTTAATGAGATTGGCTCCATAGCTTGTATAGAAACGCCAATAAGTAAAATTACAGGAAAAAGCACTGTGCGTGCATAATTTAATAATAAATTCATTTTTAAATTCTCCATTAATAAAGTCGAATAATATTAATCTGACCTTTTTAAAATAACACTCAACTAAATTATTGTCAATTTGAGAAACAATAAAGCATCATTTTCAGGTTATTCTGGTAAAAAAATTTCACAATGAAATGAATCGCCATAGTAGCGAAGCGTTTATTGTTTCATATAGAAAATACACAACCTATTAAAGAAGACTGGGAAGGATTCTGTTATGGTTTAAGAACATGGGTTTTTTTCTGGCGTAGCGTTAAATGATATGCAAAGTTAATTTTGCTTTTTAAATCGCATTAAAAAGGGCAAAACCGAATCAGGATTTAAAGAAATTGAATCAATACCAATTTTGATGAGGAAATCACCAATCTCGGGATAATCAGAAGGAGCTTGCCCACAAATACCACTCCGAATATTATTGCGCTTAGCACCTTCAACAGCTAACTTCATAATTTGTTTGACTGCTTCATCTCGTTCATCAAACAATGGTGCTAATAAATCAGAATCGCGATCAACTGCTAATGTCATTTGTGTCAAATCATTTGAACCTATTGAGATTCCATCAAATAATTTTGCAAATTCATCAATTATAATAACATTTGAAGGAATTTCGCACATCATATATAATTGCAACTCATTTTCATGGCGCTTTAAGCCATTTTTTGCTATAATATCAATTACTTTTTTTGCTTCATGCACCGTTCTTATAAATGGAATCATAATAAAAACATTCGTAAAACCCATTTGATTACGTACTTTTTTTAAAGCTTCACATTCTAAAGCAAATGCCGGTTCATATAATTCATTATAATAACGAGAAGCACCACGCAAACCTAACATTGGATTTTCTTCTTTTGGTTCAAAATATTTACCGCCAATTAAATTACGATATTCATTAGTTTTAAAATCTGATAACCGTACAATCACCGGTCTTGGATAAAATGCTGCCGCAATAGAACCGATCCCTTGTGCAAGTGTATCAATAAAAAAAGTTCGTGCGTTAGGATAAGCGCGTGAAATAATCGCAACTTCTTTAAGAATTACCTCATCTTCTATTGCTTCTGGCTTTACTGCTACCATCGGATGTATTTTAATTTGATTACTAATAATAAATTCAATACGCGCCAAACCAACACCATCCACTGGCAAAAATGAAATAGGAATTGCTCGATCAGGATCAGCAATATTTACAAAAATATTGGTTTGCAATTGTGGTAGTTGAGCAATATCAATTTTTTCTTTTTCAATTTCATATTGTCCATCATAGACATATCCAGTAGTGCCACGACTACAATCAACCGTAATTTTTTGTTCTTCCGATATTTTTGATGTTGCCCTATCAGTTCCAACCACTGCCGGAATGCCAAGCTCACGACTCACAATTGCCGCATGACTCGTGCGCCCACCACGATCAGTAATAATAGCGGCCGCTTTTTTCATGATTGGTACCCAATCTGGATCTGTCATCGTCGTTATTAAAATATCGCCTTTATCAAATATGGTTAAATCATTTATATTTTGCGCTACGCGTGCAACACCGGTAGCAATACTTTCTCCGATGCTTTGTCCTTGAACTAATAGTTTAGCTTTAAGCTCATCTTGCGTAACATTTTTAAATGAAAAGCGCAGTAAAAAATTGGATTTTTCTTGCGGTGCATGTACTGTTTCTGGCCGAGCTTGCAGAATATATAATTTTTTATCAATACCATCTTTTGCCCATTCGATATCCATGGGCAGCCAACCACCTTTTTTTTCTGAATAATGATCTTCAATGATAACCGATGCTTGTGCAAGTTCAATAATTTCATCATCAGTTAATGAAAAATTATTATATTCTTTATTACCCGTAGTCACTTCAGTAACTTCATGGTAAGGATCTTCGGCATAAATTAATTTAATTGGTTTATCGCCCAAATGTTTTTTTATAATTGGTCGAAAACCTTCTTTCAAAGTTGGCTTAAATACACGAAATTCATCAGGATTTACTTTTCCCTTCACCACTACTTCACCAAGTCCAAATGCAGAATTGATCATTACTATATCTTTAAATCCAGTTTCCGTATCAAGCGTAAAGATAACGCCAGCACTTGCTAAATCTGAACGTATCATTTTTTGCACACCTACTGATAAGGCAACTTTAAAATGATCAAATCCTTTTTCTTCTCGATAAATAATGGCTCGATTGGTAAATAAAGATGCCATGCTTTTTTTGCACGCTTCTAGTAAATTTTTTGTTCCTTTTATATTTAAAAAGGTATCTTGCTGCCCGGCAAATGATGCTTCTGGCAAATCTTCTGCAGTTGCTGAAGAACGTACCGCAACATCAACATTTTCTTGATTATAATCTTGCGAAAGTTCATGATAAGCTTTGATAATTTCTTGCGCTAAATCTTCTGGCATTTCACCATTTTCAATCAGCGTACGTATTTCTTTGCCGACTTCTCTTAATACGACAAGATCATTTTTATCAGTCAAACGCGCCATTGCTGTTTTCATTGACTCAAAAATTTTATTATAAGAAAGAAAATACCAATAAGCATCAGCAGTCACCGCAAAACCTAATGGTACACGAATACCTTTTGTGCTTAATTGCGCAATCATTTCTCCTAATGCCGCATTTTTTCCACCAACAGAAGGAACATCTTTCATTGAAAGATTTTTGAATCGCCGAATATAACGCATCAAGATACCCTACTTAACTTTTTAAGTTTAATTTTATTTTGTTGAATTCAGCTTATTGAATTATAACAAATCGTGCAAGAACTCAAAGATTAAGAACGTTCATATAATCCGACAAGTTCACTTTTTGCTAAAATATGTCCTTCCATGCTTTTCTCTAAATCTTGTTTTGAAATATTTTTTGGTAAATCCAAAATAGTATCAAGCGCATATAATTTAAAAAAATAACGATGCTTACCATGCCCTTTTGGTGGACATGGGCCACCAAAACCTGGCTTACCAAAATCAGTATTTCCTTCTTTACCACCAAGTTGCGCAATTGCCATTCCTTCATCTAATTTAGTTATATGAGCCGGTAAATTATACACAACCCAATGAACCCATGTTTTATTTGGTGCATCGGGATCATCAACAATTAACGCCAAACTTTTGGCATCTGATGGAACTCCTTCCCATTTGAGTTCTGGCGAAATATTTTTTCCTTCACAAGTAAATGTTTTAGGAATTGATTGATTATTTTCAAATGCCGGACTAAAAAGTTTCATATTTTTATTCCCCTCATTTTTTTGATTAGTAGTTTTTACATAATGATAACCGCATCCGATTATCACAACACCTAATATGACCAAAAATATTTTTTTCATCCTATCTCCTTTTTATTTAATATGCTCATTATATGCTATTTTATATTGACTGAGTCAAGAAGAACAAACATCTGTTTTTCCGCATCTGTGCTTTCTCTTATCTTCGATCCAATCAGCAAATAATGCTTAAGCTTGTTGAAATAGAATATATTAAGTATAATAATCGTGTAATCCTCATGTTTTAATCAGTTTTAAGTTCAAAACGGAAGGAGTATCCGTGGACACAGCAATAGTGAGAGATTCACTGCTCAAGTACTATTTTAATGTGCCTTATTTTACTACTATATTCACTAGCATTTCAATGTGTATCTCTATGATTATGGCCCTCATGGGCACAATTCTTATGACATCCGTCACAAAAACTATTTTATAATTTTGTTCTCCATTTTTTTGATTTTTATTTTAATATATTAGTATTTTAAAGGATTTTAATGAAACGTTTTTTTAATTCAGAGATTATCACAACTGGTTTAGCTATTTTTTCTATGTTTTTTGGCGCTGGAAATCTAATGTATCCGATTAGAGTTGGTTCAAGTGCTGGTGACGCAAATCCATGGGCAATTGCCGGTTTTTTAATTACGGCAACTTTATTTCCACTCATTGGGCTTATTGCTATCATTCTTTTTCAGGGAGATTACGCGCGATTTTTTTATCGACTAGGAAAAATTCCAGGATTTTTTCTCATTTTATTTTGCCTAAGTATTGCTGGCCCTTTGATTGCGATGCCACGCATTGTTGCTCTTTCTTATACCGTTATTGCCCCATTTTTTCCTGGCTTATCATTATTTTTTTTCAGCATCATCTTTTTATTTTGCACTTTTTTAGCAACATATAAAGAAAGTAAAATTGTTGATTTGCTTGGTTATGTAATAAGTCCTTTATTATTAATATCTTTAGTTATTATTATTATAAAGGGATATTTTTCTCCTTCTTTAGGAGTAACTACCACAACGCAAGCACCATTAGAAATGTTTTGGAAAAACTTCATTTATGGCTATGAAACTTTAGATTTACTCGGTGGTATTTTCTTTTCATCTATTGTTATTACTATCTTGCAAAAAAACTTTGCAACCTTAGGTTCTTCAGATTTTAAAAAACTTGCACTAATGAGCTTAAAATCAGGCATTA
Organism: Candidatus Babeliales bacterium; assembly: GCA_040879965.1. Classification (NCBI taxonomy): domain Bacteria; class Candidatus Babeliae; order Candidatus Babeliales; species Candidatus Babeliales bacterium. Next base: position 403,885 of record JBBDJI010000013.1, read on the forward strand.
TTGGCGTATCTTTGCTTGGTTTAGTTTACCTTGGATTAAGCTACTTGGGTGTATATTTTGGCCATGGGTTAGAACATATTAACGAAGGTGAATTATTCAGTGCTGTTTCATTTCGTATTCTTGGTCCTCATGGTGCCGCAATTATTGCATTGGCTGTATTAATGGCTTGCTTTTCCACCATTATAGCGTTAACTGCTATTAATTCAGAATTTATTAATAAGCAAATTTTTAAAGGTAAAATAGGCTATATCAATTCAATAATCATTGTATTACTATTGACACTTATTCCATCGAATTTAGGGCTTGGTCCAATTTTGGAATTTTCTCGGCCCATTATAACAATCGCATATCCAGCTTTAATTGTTTTGACATTAGTAAATATCGCTTATAAACTATTTAACTTTAAACTGGTTAAAATTCCAGTAGCGATTACACTTATTATTTCATGCATAGCATATTTTATTTAGATCTTAGCCTGAGCATTCAGTTTATTTTTTATAAATAACTGAGTGCTCAGTATTTTTCTTTTAATGAAAATCCGTATATCTTATAAAAAATACTAGCATTTTTAAATCAAAATGCTATGTTTTTAATCTCAATAGAATTACTAAACAAATATACAAAGGGATAAGAGAATGAAAAAGCTTATACCATTCGCATTGAGTCTCTTAGTTTTAGCTAGTTTACCTGCATGCAACAGGGATAAACCTAAACCTCAGCGTGAACCAGTAGTAACAGATGAATCTGGAAACCCGCGCGTTGTACAAAAAGAAATTGGATGGGAAGAACCTCAAGAAGAAACCTATGCTTAAAAGCTTGTCTTTTGCATAATCTAGCTTTTTTATAATGTGCATGCTAACTTAAAATATAAAAATAAAAGGAGTTAGCATGCACAGAAAATTTAATCATAAAGTTCTTGTTTGGATTTTTATTGGTCTTTTTATTGCGGCAGTGGTATACATTTTTTGGCAACGTTATACACCTACTCCCCCACCACAACCTTTGTTTGAAAATACTAAAGAAGCATTAGTTGATTAAAAAGGAGAATTTCAACAATGTACTATTCTCATTTTTTTTTATTAGTACTATTTCCGCTTTGCTTACCATGCAAAAGTTGTTTTAAAATTCCAACCTCCCTCATCGATAACCCAACTTGTATAATTAATTTTGAAAATTCTAATACTTTTCAACTAGAGCTTGAATCACAAGAATTACGTTCTGTAGATATATTAGAGCAATTAAATCTATCAGATTGCTGTGGAATTAATTTAGAAAATAATGATATAATAACAATCGAACCATTAGCAAAGCTAAAGCCAAATGCGAGTAAAAAACTGCAGTATATTTTTTTAGCTCATAATCAAATTGTTAATATCTCTTTAGAAACACTTATTGGATTATGCCATGCTTTTCCTGAATTAGCCGTACTAAACCTTGAGAATAACCCTATTCAAAATCCTGAATTAATTGATATATTTAATGAGGAGCATGATATACAAATAACTTATTAAATTGGTAATTTAGTATGAATAATGAGCATTTAATTTTTATCCTTTATGATAGTATTACCAACTCAGTTTTTAATAGCCAAGTATTACAACCACTGATAAATCGAAAAAAAAAACAAAAAAAACTATGTATTACTATTGTCAGTTTTGAAAGGACTATACCTAGTAATACGCTACTTAATGCTATTACAGCGCATGACATTGAAATTAAAATTTTTAAACGGTATCCATTCTTCGGCTTTATCTCTTTAAAAAATTCCATAAAAAAACTCTATGAATACTTACTCGATAAAGAAGTGTATACGTTAACTGCTCGCGGACCTCAGGCGGCTTTCATTAGCTTCAAATCATTAAATCAGGGCAATTGCAAGCAATTCACCATACAGGCACGTGGCTTGTTAACTGAAGAATTTATGTATCAACATCAAACATTACCTGCAAATAAATATTATCGCTGGTTTATAAAATTACGCAAAAAACATATACGCAACCTTGAAGATTTTATTTATAATAATGATGTTCTAAAAACTTTAGAAATGCCAGCAATTATTGAAGCAGTGAGTCCCGCCCTTAGGGAATATTTAATACGACATTATACAATCGAACCATCACGAATTACTATCGCTACAAACGATATTCCTAAGTTTCTTACAAAACAACAAAAAGCATTATATGCCAATGAAATTCGCACTAAATTAGGCATTAGCTCTCATGCATTTGTATATTGTTATAATGGCTCAATAAAACCGTGGCAGTGTCCGGAAAAAATCATTGATTTTTTTAAAGCGGAACAAGTCATTAAAAAAAATTGTTTTTTACTTGTGCTGACACAAAATAAAAATGAATTTAAAAAACTTCTTAAAAAGGCTGGATTAGATCCTGCATCTTACTATGTATGTTTTGTTTCTCATGAAGAAATTTATCGATACCTTGCAGCGTGCGATGTAGGATTATTATTCCGGGAACATAACATTATTAATTGGATTTCACGCCCAACTAAAGCGCTGGAATATCATGCGGCAGGATTGCCGATTATTCATAATAATTCGGTTGCTATTGCCCAATATTTATCAACGCCAAAACTTTATAGCAACAAACCGGCAATCATTGCTGATAATAAATTAGACAATGAACTTCCAAGTACCGTTAATAAACCAAATTCGCATAACCATTGCCGTTTTTCTGGCACTAAAGCTCCAATGCCGCCAATTTGAATTCCAATACAAGAAAAATTCGAAAACCCACATAATGCATAGGTAAGTATTGATATAGCACGTTCTGATAAATGCATATCAAGCATTTGTGCATAAGCTACCAATTCGTTCACCGTAACTTTTATACCTAATAATTCTCCGGCCTTCAATGCTTCCGTACCAGTAAAACCAAGTAAATAACCAAATGGCGCAAATAAATAAGAAAAAATGATAGAAAGATTTAATGTCGGTAATTGAAATGGAATCGCTACATAAGCTAATCCAGCATTTATATAAATTGCAATTTGTTCCAGACTCAAATTTACTAACGCAAGAAGCGATAAAAATGAAATTAACATCGCCCCAACATTAAGTGCTAAATATAAACCATCAGTGGTACCGGTAGAAATTGCATCAAAAATATTTTTAGTTTCTCCTTCATATTCAATCTGAACATTCGTACCAGTATGTGTCTCCTCAGTTTCTGGATATAAAATTTTAGCAATCAAAATAGTACCGGGAATTGCCATAACACTTGCAGATAAAAGATGCTCGGCCGGTACACCCATCGCTGCAAATACTGCAAGAATTGCACCGCTTATTGTACCCATACCACTAATCATTACCACCAATAATTCCGAACGCGTCATATTTTTTAAATAGTTACGAATTAATAATGGCGCTTCTGTTTGACCCAAAAAACTATTTGCAATCGCACATAAGGTTTCTGCACCAGAAGTTCCTAAAACAGGGCGCACCAATAAACTGACAGCATATACACATTTTTGTACAATACCCCAATGAAATAACAAGGCCATCAGCGCACCAAAAAAAATAATGATCGGTAATACCTTAATAGCAAAAATAAAGCCCCACGGTGTATTAGCGTTTGCTAAATTACCAAATAAAAACGACGCTCCTTGATCAGCGCAGACATATAATTTTTTCACCACTTCGGCAACTGCGGCAATAATACTATGGCCAATAGTAGTGCGAAGCACAAGATAAGCTAAAACAAACTGTAAAATTAATCCATTAACAATAAGTTTATAATTAATTGCAGCACGTTTGCGAGAAAATAATATTGCAATAAATAAGATGAAAAAAATTCCGATAAGATTACAATAGCGATTATATTCCAATAAATACTGATACCATGTCATTGCAAAATCCTTTTGAAGAATATGGTTAAATTTTGATTGTCCTTTAGTATAAACAAAAAAAACATTACGCCAAATGAATTTTTTGTATTTTTGCCAATTTCTTTCAAATTGATTATTTCTATAAAAAAGAGTAAAATAAAAATAGCATACATGGAGGAATCTAAACAAACCCTAATAAATTACAATCTGAAATGAATATATTAAAATTAATCATAATCTTTTTATTATTGCCTCTTGCTATATGGGCAAGCCCTCAAAAGGAAGCTTCAGAGCAACTGAATCAATTCTTACCCTTCCTTTATACAACTACTATCGGCTCTGCGATACGCTCAGTTATTATAAAGCCATGGTTTTCTAATGTTGCAGGATGGTATGCGGATAGCAGATTAAGCAAAATACATATTCCATCATTTATTAAAAAATACTCTATTAATATGCACGAAACAGTAAAGCCTAATTATAAAAAATATAACTCATTCAATGATTTTTTTACCCGTAAACTAAACCCAAAAGCACGGCCAATAAACTCTGAACAAAATTCGATAGTCTCTCCTGCTGATGGACAGATTTACATTGTGCAAAATATTCAACAAAAAACAAAATTTCCGGTAAAAGGAAAACAATTTGACTTAATAGCTTTTTTAAAAAATAAAGAACTCGCTCAACAATTCTATGGTGGCACACTGGCTGTTATTTATTTGGCACCATGGGATTATCATCGCTTTCATTTTCCTTTTAATGCTATTCCTTCTCATGCTCAATCAATCACTGGTAAATTTGAATCAGTCAGTCCATTTGTTTTTTCTTTTTTACAGCCATTACAAGAAAATGAACGTCAACTTATAATGTTAAAAACAACTAACAATAAAGATATTGCATTTGTTGCCGTCGGGGCATTGTGTGTAGGAAGAATTACGCAAACATATACGCCTTTTAAGCAATATAAAAAAGGTGAAGAAGCTGGGTATTTTTCATTTGGTGGTTCAACCGTTGTATTACTTTTCCCGCCTAGTACTATCAAAATTAATGATGCAATACCATTGCAAACATTTGCTCCAATCAAAATGGGCAAAAAAATTGGTTCCATGATTGATTAAAAACATTTAATGTCATAATTTATTTATTTTTTTTCTATCTTATACGAAAAAACTTTTTTAAAGAAAAATAAAGCCTACTTAGATATGAATAAATTTTTCTATCATAATTGATAATGATTTACTTGAACTTTTTTTAAAATAGTAGTAAAAATAATAACCATTCATATTAGTTTACTAACATATTAACCAAAAAGGTGATTCATGAACAAACCGATCAACACATTCTCTTTATTACTTTTACTTGTTACTTCAAGTGCATTTGCAAATGTACCTGATCGCAACTTTTTCAAAAACTCAGAAAATTTTAAAAACTTTACCAACGATGTCATTGAAGAATTGACAAAATTAGATAAAGAAACAGAATTGAGTAAAAGTACATTAGAAAATAAAAATAATCCTTTAAAATTAGTAAGAATTTTAGGATTATCCGGCATTGGTACATTTATTGCCAATATTTTTAGAAGTAGTGAATTTGATACAGTAAGAGTAGAAAACCTTAAAAAACAGTTAGAAACTACGGAGCATGCATTATTTGAATTTCTACCAACTGTAGCAAATAATGATGATTTAAAAGTCCTTTATTTAGCGATTATTGCTGGAAAAGTAAAAAAAGCTGAAGAAATTAGAGAATCAATACTTTCTAAATCAAGAAATCGTACTAAACTTGAAGAAAAACTTGAACAAAAAATTAATGAAATTAATACACCAGAAAATGTAGAAGATACTTCTGCTTGTTAATTAGTTGATAAACAAAATAAAAAAGGGAGCTTTTTAGCTCCCTTTTTTATGGTCAAATAAATAATTTTTTTTAAATTGTTGCTTTCTTCCTACGTTCTTCACGATCAAAAGCCATAAGCGCTTCAATAATTTCATCAAGCTCACCTTGCATTACCATATCAAGTTTTTTAAGCGTCACATTAACTTGATGATCAGTAACTCGATTTTGAGGAAAATTATATGTACGCACTTTTTCTGATCGCATACCGGTACCAACCATTTCTTTACGTTCTTTACTTACTTGCGCTTCGTGTTTTTCTTGCTGGACAGCAAAAAGACGAGATTGTAACATCTTCATCGCTTTTGCTTTATTTTTATGCTGAGAACGTTCTTCTTGGCAGGCAACCACTACTCCAGTTGGAATATGAGTAATTCGTACAGCAGAATCAGTTTTATTAACATGCTGTCCGCCCGCACCACTGGCACGATAAGTATCAATACGTAAATCTTGAGGATTAATTGAAATATCAACTTCTTTTGCTTCAGGCAATACGGCTACTGTAGCAGTTGATGTATGAACACGGCCAGAAGTTTCTGTTTTAGGTACTCTTTGTACCCGATGCACACCAGCCTCTCTTTTGAGATGGCCAAAAACTTTTTTTCCTTGAATATGGAGAACTGCTTCTCGAATACCACCCAAATCGGTCTGGCTCGTATCCACCAAAGAAACTTGCCAACCTTTTTCTAATGCATAAGTTGTATACATTTTAGTTAAATCAGCCGCAAATAAAGCCGCTTCTGCACCACCAGTACCAGCCCGAATTTCTAAAAAAACTGAGCGGTTATCGCGATCATCAGGCGGATACAAAATATCATCAAGTTCCGCTTGGCATTTTGCTTGTTTTACTTGCAATGCTTCAAGTTCTTCTTGATACAATGCTTCTAATTCAGGATCACTTATTGATTCTAATTCTTGAGTAGTTTGCGTAATAACGGCATCTAAATGTTCCAAAGTTTGTTTATGCTCAAGCAATTCAGATAAACGCGCTGCCTCTTTTTGCAACTCAGATCGCTTTGCTACTTCAAGTGCCGGTGCTACCAATTGTTGATTTATCGAATTAAATCGATCTTTTAATTCTATCCAATCAATTGCCATAAATTATGCGGCTTTTGCTGGTTTTTTGTAACGTTTTTCAAATTTTTCAATACGCCCAGCAGTATCAACAAATTTTTGATCCCCTGTAAAAAATGGATGACATTTGTAACAGATGGTTGTTTTTAATTCTTCTTGAGTAGAGCGTGTTTTGAAGGTGTTACCACAAGTGCAACGAGCTTCAACCTCAAATAATTCTGGATGAATATTTTGTTTCATAAAACTCCTAAAATTTATTAATAGTAATTTTCTAAGGTTAATTTCTAATAAAAGTATTGCCTAAAATAGGTTTTTTGTAAAGCAAAACATCTCTTTAAAGCGCTCAGAGAATCTTTTTATCTAAAATTTATCTTCAATTTTTAAGTCTTTTAATAGGCAATTCATTTTCATCTGTTACAAAAACACCTAGTTCTTCCTTGTTTTGAATCGGCCCTGGCGTTTTTTTAGTAATTTTAGGCTTTGTTTCTTCAATTTTTCTTTTTCCGCTTTCTTCTTTTTCATTGTTATTACAAGCTGCTACGATATTATTACTATTATGAACGTTATTATTATTGTTTGTTCTGCGTTCAATAGTTACTGAAAGTGGTGTTTCGATTGAAAGAAGATTATTATAAGTAGGTCGTTCCCATGGCTGCGTAGGATTATAAACTGGCCTTACGCCAACAACAATACCATTTGGCACTATATCAAAAGCTTCATAATTAAAAAAATATTCTACTTTTGCGCCCGAAAAACCCTCTGTATTTGCTGTTTGAATATGTTTTTTGCCTTTGATAATAATCTCACTTTCATCTTCATTGAATAATATTTTTTCAATAGGAAAAAAACAAATATTACGTTGCAAAGTTTTGTCTTGCTTAAAAGTTTTCCTTATCAATGCATCAGCATCAAAATCCCAGCATATCAATTCATTTTTTGGTGTTATACCGATAACACATTTGTTTTTTGTTCCTATCGCTATTGAAACAAAAGAATACTTTTCGATGCTACAAGTTTTATAATATTGATATTTACCATCTTTATTTTGATAGAGCAAAATATTTTGTCCTTTATAAATTGCCAAAAACTGTCCATCTTTACTTAATACAACCCCACGAGAAGATCCTATATCATCAGGCAAAGGAATCTCATATAATTTTTTGCCATCAATTCTGGTGTCATTAAATCCCCAAAAACTAATTGTTTTTTCTGTCAAAATGATTACTGATTGACCATTCTTATCATGTAAATGTGCTAAATAGGTATAATCAGAAATCGGTACACCAACTAGAAATTGGTGGCATTTAACATTATTTTTACTGTTAAATAGATATAATGTTTTATAATCCCCATTATTTCCTGTTGCTGCTAGATAATCATCATTAAAAAATTTTAACGATCTGCAAGACCTCAAATTATGAATCATTGAGTGTCTTTTACTACCATATTGGCCACTCTTAAACATTTGCCATAAATTTTCAGAAAATACTTCTATCATATTCTTTTTTGAACTAAAAGCATAAGATATACCATTTGGGCCACAAGAAACTGTATATGAACTATCTGACACGCCATAACCTCTGTAATCAGTCCATGTTTGATCAGACTTTATATCGTGCTTTTCCCTATTCTTCATAATTTTTTGATATAGACCAGGGCTTAATTCATATTGTGCTAAATTATTTTCGCCATTTTTTATTTTATTAACAAGAACTCGAAAAATTATATCTTGAACAGAAGGCAAATTAAAATATTCTGCTAAATAACTCATCGATTTCAATTCTTGCATTGAATAATCTATATTATTAGTGTTGATTTTATTTATATAAAAACTTTTTAAATCTTGACTATTATTAAATTTATACTCTAACTCTAGAAGATTGATTAATCTGCGAACTAAAACACCTGAAAGGTCTAAATAAATTACTGCATCTGTTTGATTATCAAATAACATATCTTGGATTGTTTTGCTTTGCATAACTAAATTTTTTGAGCAAGCCAATTTTGTATCATCGCTAGCTATTAAAAACACATTTTCTGATATTAATTCTGTTATTTTTTCAAGATCCATATAATTCGCTATATTGCGTATTGTTTCTTGCTCATCTGTAGGCATTTGCGCATAAGATTTAATAAATGTTGTTTTAAGTTGAATTAATTGTTCAGACTTTTCTGCATTATTTTCAATGCCTTTTATATATGCTTGAAACATGACCAAAAATAGAAAATATTGCCATCGATCAGTATTGATATTCGGTACATAGATGGGTTGCGGACTCTGCATCATATTACAAAGAGTTTTACTTTGTAATGCATACTTTGTATGTAATATAAAATTGTTATTATTTTCACCCTGGATGAGAATCATTTGCTCAAGAATATTTTGTACATCATTTAATTGAAACTCATTGGCGACATTTTTAAGATAAGTCATATTTTCTGGAGTATAATATTCTTCAGCATAATCGAATTCATTTTGATTTTTATAAAAAAGATGATCGGTTTTAAATGAGCCAAAATTTTTTAACTTCTGAGTAGTATTCTTATTTAATTTAATCTTTTGCAATTTTTCAATGAAGTTATCTTTAAGCAATTGCTTTTTGCGTTCATCAGCCTCATTGAATGCTTTCTGTTTTTCAAGTAATGAGGCAAAAATATCTAATTTTTGAGGTGAGTCGATTTCTGGCATTTCAATAGTCTCATTTTTATATTTTTCTGCCATATCAGAAAGAATCTTGTTCGATTTAACCAAATTTTTATCAAACGATACTTCTTCATCATATCCGGTAATTATATGCATTGCCTGGATTGGTAGAAAAAAAGCAAAAACTATCGTAATTATAAGAGAATAAAGAAACTTCATCATTGTTGCCCTAAAATAGAATAAAATTGCAAGTATTTATTTTCTATTTTAGGCAATAAATTCAAATTGTCAACCAAACTATAGTTTCTTTTCACCCTAAAAACGAGCTTAAGCGGGATAATTAGAGGGAAAAGTAGAAGATTATATAGACTTAGGTTTATTGGCAATTCAATTAAGAAATTATTTTAATTAAAATGGGCTTATGTTTGCTAAGAAAACAATCAAAAGCCATTTTATATGAAGAAAAAGTATTATTCCAATATTTTCTAATATCTTCTGTTTTTAAAATGATATTAAAAAATCACTTTAAGCTTGTTTAACTTCAAGTTTTGCTTTTTTCTTTTTAGAATCAAGCTTTACATACACATTTTTATTTCCACAAGGATTCGAGGTTGACTCACTCGAGTAATCATCAACCGATCCACTCTTTGCATACGGTCCTGAAATTATTTGAGCGTATGCTTTTTTTAGACATGAACCAGCAAGGCCACTTCTTGGATGTTTTAATGTTTTTCTTTCATCAGGTTCCATAAAGATTGGACCATAAGTCTTCTCACGACCTAAACCTCTCCTTACTTTTGCCTGAGCTTGAATTTTATAGCCAGTTTGATTATGAAAATGATATTCATAACCAAGCAATAAGTTCGGCGTACATATAAAAAATATTGATAACAAAGATAAATATTGCAATTTAAACTTCATTCTTGCTCCCCCAAATTATAAAACAATTATTCCTTTTTTATAATTATAACACAAATTGAAAATGCAAATAAAGAGAATAAGCAACTAATGCTTGATATATAGGCAAGCATTTAAAAAACTATATTTTAAAAATTTATATAAATTTTTTTCAAATATGTTATTCAAGGTTTTCTATCGAAATTTTTGCCTTTTTATCACGGCCTAAAGTTACGGTTACATCCATATCTCCACAACCAGTGACGGGGAAACGAGTGGGTGGTTTCTTTCTGGTATTTTCATCGGTCGCATATGGTTTTGAAGTTATTCGCGCATAAACTGCATAAAGACAGTGGTTGTCTCCCTTTATAAATCTCTTCTCACCTCTATTTAAAAGAACTGGCCCGAAGTTTTTTTTCTTACGAAATAATCCTCTTTTAACTTTTATCAAAACGCTAACCCCATTCTGGCCGGTTTCATTTTTAATAAAATATTTAAAGCCAAGTAATGAGCTCGGCACACATACGAAAAATATTGATAACAAAGATAAATATCGAAATTTAAACTTCATTTTTGCCCTCCCAAAATTATAAAAGAATTACTCTCTATTTAATAATCATAATACAAACTGGAAGACCAAATAAAGAGGATTCTAAATAGGGGTTTTTTTCCAAACATGAAAGGAACAAGATTAAAAGTACAAAAAAGATAATTATTTCTTAATAAATTTTGTTATTTTTATCTTTCCACAAAGTAAAAAGTTCTACACAAGAATTACGCATTCTATCGGGAATAATTTCAATATTACTCCCACCTAATTGTTGCATTTGCTCATTTGATATAGTCAATTCACTAAAACCTGCTTGTTTTGCATCGGCAATTGAAGTACCAAATACAATTTTATCAATATTAGCCCAATGGCAAGCAGTAAAACACATTGGACATGGTTCAGTAGTGGAATAAATTGTGCATCCAGAAAGATCGATAGAATTCAATATTTTACATGCTTGGCGGATGGCCTGAATTTCAGCATGTGCGGTAATATCAGTGGTTGCCCAAACAACATTATGCTCAGTAATAATAATTTGACTATCACGCACAATACAAGAACCAAATGGTGCTTGTCCATTTGCGATTCCTATTTTTGCTTTATCGATTGCCAATTGCATATAAGATTCTTGCCAGCGTTCTTGCTCAAACATGTTATTCCTTTAAATTTTTTTATATTCATTTAACGCAATTTTCAATAGTTTGGTAGGGAATATAACTTGAATCTCCTATGCATGATAACGCAAAAAATATAATTTATTCATGAAAAAACTCCTTTTTTAATAGGCTAAATATTATAGAGCAACAAGATCCGACTACGGATGTCAATTTTAAAATCTTTATCTTAATCAAAACGCTATACAAAAAGCCAGAATTAACAAATACAGAGGAGAGTACTTCCTCAAAAAAACCCCTTACCCAGGTTCACGCAAATAAATCCCAAAAAGCATTGATTTTAAAGGGTTTTTTCTACTAATATTAAGGAAGAAGATATATGTAAAATATAATAATTTTTAGGAGATTACATGAAGAAACAATTATTCGTTCTTTTAACCCTATTTGGTACATTCAGCATTGCAAATGCTCAAATAAATTGGGGCGACAAATTTATCGAATTTAAACAACTAGGCAAAGATCACAAAATGGAGTGGTGCGATTTTATGATGAAAATGAAAAACCAAAAAATGGAATTAAAGAAAAAACATAAAAGCGCATGGTTTGATTACAAAATAAATATGCTTACCCAATGGAAAGATACTGAAATAACTAGCCAGGCAGATAAAGACGTTCTTTTTAAAGAACAATTAACTAAAGCCCTAGCTATGCGTAAAGAACAAGCTAAAGAATGTAAAGAGCTTTATGAAAGTTTCTTTAAAGAAGGCAATAACATTTTTAATAAACAACAAGAAGGCCTCATGAGCTTTGAAGAATCCATAACACCAAAAGTAGAAGCTGCAGAAATTGAAACTGCAGAAGAATAAAACTAATTAAATAAATAGGGACTCAATCGAGTCCCTATTATTCATAAAAATAGGAAAATAAAATGATTTACAAAAAATTATTTTTATTATGCTCAGTACTATTAATATCTAACCTTAATAATAATATTAAAGCTCTTTCTAAAAAAAAAGAGGAACTGCATAAAGCTATAAATGATAAAAATGATCAAAAGGTAAAATATTTACTTAATGAACATGGAGAAAGTATTGTTGATAAATCAGGCCATGAATCTTCAACACTTCCATTGGCTTATAGATCGGGCAATAAAAAAATTGTAGATCTCATTCGTCAATATGGTGGTACCATAGCTCAATCTTTTAGAGGGTCTCGCTTTGTTTCTGATCATAAATTGAGTTTCTATGAATTTGAAAATTTTACCAAAAAAACGCGATCATTAAGCGAAATTACTGCTGCAAAGACTGCAGATGAAGCTATAAAAGTTTTTCTCAAAAATTACAGCATCCTAGACGTAGCTAGTTATTTAAGTTCCTTAGATGAAAAATCACGAGAAATGGTCTTGGAGAAAATGTTTGAAAAACTATTATATATGGATCCATCTTCAATTGTTAACCTTAATTTATTTTCAGGATTTGTAGCAGGACGGACTGCAATATATATGGAAGATCCTAAATTAAAAGCACTATTGATTTGGTTATTTAATTTACCTATAATCCAGGAACATTTACAAAAAATAGCCCTTAGCTTTTAAGCCATTCTTAAACCCTTTTTAAATGCCAAAATATAATTGCACAAGATAAATATATAAGTAAATGCCAATCAATACATTAAACGGAAATGTAACACCTAATGAATAACTCAAAGCTAAGGCAATGTTACTGCCCGGATAACTGGTTCTTAAGCAAGCAGGTACGGCAATATATGAAGCGCTGCCCGCTAAAACCATTAATAGAACTACTCCACCAGGCGATAACTGCATAAATATACCAAATAACATACCAAGCAATGCACAACTAATAGTTATACTAACCGCGCAAACTAAAATTAGTTGCAGTCTTCTTTTTATCGTAGAAAACTGCTCTCCAACTGAAATTCCCATTTCCATTAAGAAAATAGCTAAAATCGGACGCATTGAATCAAAAAAAATTGGACTCAAAATACCAATTGCCCATTCGCTTGCAATAACACCTCCAATAATACTTCCAAATAAAATATATAAGCTTTTGTGGTTAATCGCATTGTAGATCATACCAAAAATGCCACGGCTATTTTTTTCACTTTTATTCAATAATATATTTGCTACAATAATTGCCGGAAATTCCATTAACGCTACAAATAAAGGAATATAAGGCTCAAAATATATATTTTTACTTTGCAAAATTTTTAATGCAACCGCAAAAGTACCAATACTCACTGAACCGTAATGAGCAGCAACTACAATCGAATCATTTTTTGAATACCGAACTATATATTTCAGTAAAAAATATGCCATAAAGGTACATGCTATGGCTAAGCCAACAATCTGGCATGATTGATAAATAAGTCGCCAACAACACCAAGTACGTAATGCAATGCCACCTTTTAAGCCAATAGAAATGAGCAAATACAAACTAATTACTTCGTAGGCTATTTTTGGCAATCTAATACGAGACCAAATTAGCTTTAAAGCAATACCGCATAAAAAGAAATAAATTATAGGATCAATAAACACGAAAAATATCCTCATGCAAAAGCAGCTCAATTAGAGCTTAAATTCGAAAAATGATTAGAATAGTTGGTTCAAAATAGTTTTTTTCAATAAAATTAAAATCAATAAAAAGATTATAACAAAAAACATAAAAAATGGAAATAAACACTAAATTACGATTCAATTAATGCTTTAATCAGTATGCAAAATAAGCCAGATGTTTTGAGCATCTGGCCCTTTCAAATTTCTATTCTTCTAGGTGTAAATACCTATATTATTTAATTTAATTCTGTAATTTAAAAATTTCCTCAGAACCATCATGCCCTTTTAATACAAATGAATCCAATAAAATTGAACCAACGAATGTATCAACCAATTTTTCTTTATTTGAAAGCATTTTTCCAAGATCCGTAGTCGATTGATCATCATTCTGTTCACAAATCCTGCCAAGTGTAAAATGGGCGCCAAATGGAAATCGTTGCTCAATCTGATACTTTTCTTTTAATAGATCACCAATTCGATTTGCTAATTTGATGAGCTCTGGATTATTCGCTAATTTTAACACAACATTGAGATAATTTTTCTTTTTTACTCCATCATATTCAATTTCAAATTTGCCTTGCCAATAGTCAATACTCATTTGATCAACGCTTTGAGTAATATCTATCGCTTTGGATTGTGCAGCAATATTTCGTAACTCATCAATAAATCTTGGATATTTTTCTTTTGTTTGTTCAATATTAATTTGATCTTGGCTAACAAATGCTAATGAAAGATGAGGAGAAAACTGAGCTGGCTGGAATAAATAGTTTTTATTTTGAGCCTGATTATTTATATGATTTAATTCCTTGCTAATCACCGCTTGATTCTGTTTAATAACATTAATAAATCCTTCAGGGGTTTCGCTTAAAAGATAAACTCCTGCATTGACTGAACTTGTTATCAATACCAAAGCAATCATAAATTTAATAGCATATTTCATTTTTTCTCCTTCGAATAAAATTCCAGATTAAATAGATTTTTCAAATTTTATTCTTCGATTCACATAATTTTTCAAATTTCTCAAAATATTTTTTTGCCGCTTCAGAACTTAATGAACGATCATTTCCGTCACCATAATCATTAATAGCATAACCATCAAAACCGTCTTCACTCTGGCCATCCAATTGCTTATTAATATAATAAGAGCACACACAAATACTAAAATATTTAAATCTACCTGGTAGATGAGGCCATTTTTGTTTTGTGCCACAATACTCATTTTTCTGCGGATTATACGTAACTTGCCAACTACAATTAATGTCGGTTAACTTTAACGCCAATAAACATAAAAAAATTAACAATTGTTTTTTGAGCATATTTAAATCCTTTAAATTTTTAAAAAAATTAAAACTGCTCTTAAATATAACTATATTCGTTTAATTTACAACACATCAAATATAGTTATTCAACACTACTTTTCTGGTAATGATTTCTTCCATTCTTTCTTAACGTGATAATTTTACTGCGGCCAATTCTAAATTTAAAAAATAGCTTAAAATAGTTCTGATTAATACTAAAATAGCTAAAAGTCCTAAGTTATAATAATCAGGATCAATGAGAGAACCGACAATATCAGCGCCTACCATAAATTCTAAACCTAAAATTACACTATCTCCAAATTGTAGCCGAATATAATTAGTATCGAATTTTTGCCAAAAAATAAGCAAAAATAATTGATAGAGCGATCGGCATGCGCCAAAAATAATTACCAATACCCCGATCATCGAAATACTTTGCCTGGTATACGATAAAAACAAATCAAACATAGTTAATTCCATACTTTTCCTTTTTTTATTTATTTTCAATATCAATGTATATAAATTTGATTCATTTGATAATCAAAAAATTTATTGTATATTTTAATCTAACAAGCCCTCATTTACTGATTAAAAAGGAAGTAGCATGAATAGAAGCATTTGTGTCTCTTATTTTTTGAATTTATTATTTTTATTTTCTTTTAATATTCAACTAAATGGCATGGAACCAAGCGCTCAATTGAAAAGTTTTTTGGAACAAGAAGAGTTTTCCTGGAACCAAATAAATTCATTAATTAAACAAGGAGCTGATCCAGATACTCGCGATGAAAATGGCTATACCTTATTGCATCTCGCTGCTCTTTTAGGTGAATCAGATCAAATTGAATGGTTACTTAATAATGGCGCTTTAAAAACGGTTGTTAATATAAAAAATGAAACCCCATTAGATATTGTCCAAAAATTCGAATCTGTGTACCCTAAAAATTATGAAAAAGTAATTGCACTTTTAACTAAAGATTCTATGCCAAAAAATTAATTAACAATAATTATTACGGTATATATCTTGTTTTAAGGTTGCACAAAGCAAAAGAAAGTTTTTTGCCGAGAACCGATTGCAAAATACCACCAATTGCAAATGAACGATATGGTGAAAAATATGGATCCAAATCTATTCGCCCTTCAAGTATGTGTTCCGCACTATATCTGCCAAGTGCCGCTGCTATTGGCAAGCCAGCTGCAGCAGAAATATAATAAAGATAGGGTTTTTTATTATCGCGACCTGCAATAGGGCCAATATCTTTTGATAAACCAATTAATCCTGGCCATAATTGTTCAAATTGTGTTTTTAATTGTGGAAATTTTTTATGAATATAATGAGTTAATTTACGCACCATCGGTGCATATTCATGATCTGCTTTAGATGAATAAGTGGTTAAAAAATTGCCACCACCTACTAAAAGACGATTATCACCAGTAAGCCGAAAATAAGTATAAATAAGATCAGTATCCCATGCCATCAGATTAGTTATTGGAAAAAGTGTTCTCACTTGTTGGTCAGTTAATTGCTGCGAAATCATCAAAAATGTTTGAGCATGATAAATTTCTTGTTTTAGCACATTTAATTCTGGCATAAATCGATCAACACAAACAATAATATAATCAGCTTTGATATTTGCATGCATCGTTTTTAATGTATGATTATCAATAGAAGTTACCGGAGTTTCTTCAAAAATTATTACTCCTTGTTGCTGTAATTTCTTTTTTAATGCTTGGCAATATAAATAGCCATTTATACCAAACGAACCTTCATAACGTACGCCACCAAAATAATCAGCTGAATTAACATATTCTCGAATAGCATTCTGATTATAATAAGAAGTTTTATAGCCAAGTTTGGTCAAATTTGCATGCTCAATTGAAAGCTCTTTAAGCGCTTTTTTGCTATTAGCGAGCACTACGGTATCTTGCGGAATATAATCACAAATAATTTCATGATCTTGAATATTAGTTTTAATATCTTGCACACCAGAAATAATAAAATTCCAAATTTGTTGTGCTACTTCAATAGTATAGCGATCGGCAAAATCAGTTAATGATAATTCAGCATTGGGCGTAATAAACCCGGAACTTTTACCCGAGGCACCCGATCCACAATAATATTGCTCAAATAGCGCAACTTTTTTTCCTTTTTTATTAAAAGCTTGCGCGGCTGAAAGCCCTGCCATACCACCGCCGATAATTGCAATCTCAACATTGATATCTTTATTGCATGGCATTACCGCTTCACGGTTTAAATACCAAAAAACTTGGTCTTGTGGTAGCCATAAATTTTTTTTGATAATTTTATTATCCTATAATTAAACTATGCTAATTCATCAAATTTACTTCTTAGTTGCCCTTCAGTAACACCGCCCATAGAAAAAAATTCATCATTGATTAAAATGCCAGGAGAAGTCATAATTTTATGTTTTTTAGCTAATTCTTGGCCTCTATCAGTAGTCACATCAATATCTTCAATATTTAGATCGTATTTAGGTTTTAATTTACTTAAAATTTCTTTTGCTTGCATACAGTGAGAACAACCTTTGGTAGTTAATATAGTAACTTTTATCATAGAGCTTCCTTTTTAAAAAATTTCAAAATAATAGGTAAAATTAATAAACCAATCGCTAAGATCCAAGGAATAAAATCAATCGGATAATCAAAAATCCACCACCCACGTAAATTTAATAATCCTGCTGGAATTAAGAATGTTCCTATTAAAATAAGAAACCAAGCCGATAAATTTTTAATCGCAAAGCGATATTGAACTAATGGTTTGGTTGCTTGAATACCAAACATTGCTAAAATAGTGAGAAAAATAATTGGCAATGCACGGCCAACACCATGAATAAAACCAAGTGATGACCCGGCTAATACATTTGCAGTTCCGGAAATATAAAATAACAGAACGTAAAAAAGAGGGTTCGGACAACCTACTCCCGCATTACCTAATAATAATCCCAATAAAAAGCTTCTAATATAATCCCCTTTTTGCTGAAATCTTTTTGGTAAAATTGTTGCTGCAAAAGGTATTTGTAATGGAAAAAAAGAAAATTCTGATAACCCGAAAATATAAGCAGCTAAACCAGATATCAAAACTATCCAAGGAGTAAGTCCTTTAATGCCTAAAATATTTCCTAATAAAGCCATCAAAATACCATAAAACATTATTGTTATACTGATGCCCAACCCAAAAAGAAGGGCCATTATAAATCCTTTTAAATAATCTTTTCCCATGGCCATAGGAACAATAATAAAAACTAATGGTAAAGTGCATGGGAGAACAATCATTGAAAGACCTGATGCAAATGAGAGCAATGCCATAAACCCAAAGGTCCCGCCAACTTCAGCTTGCTGCCTTACACCTAATAACCACGCTAAACCTAAAACAATAACAATAAAAAGAATTGCCGCAATCGCTACTAAAATTTTTGGTATATTATTTTTAAATTTAATCATAATGAATCTCTATTTTATCTTTGGCTTGCCACCTATATGACGGATCTACTTCTTTTCCATTAACCATAAATTTTTTTGGTTTTGCTTTAAATTTTTCATTCCAATTAAAATCTTCCGGTATGAATTTAATTTGAAAATCAGCAAAATCTGTTAAATTTTCAAAAGTGTATTTCTTATTTTTATTTTTTGGATCAATGCCTATGAGCCCATGCCAATGATTAATATTTTTTTGTGAATGAGTATGATTCCTGTCTAGATTTCCTTTTTCATAGCCTATAGAAAGCTCTTGATTATTTTTAAGTAATTTCAACTCAGCATGTATATGAGCAGTTAAAAAACATTCTTCTTTGCTAGCAACAATTTTACAAACAATTTGAGGCGGTTCATTCATAGCACTTTCACCACCAAAATATCTTGCAATCCAAAAAAATAAAATTATTACGAATAAAACCGTTACAATTATCGATATATTTTTAATTCTTTCAAATTTCATTACATCGGCATATCCATTTTATTATTCATCATCATTCCTTTTCCACAAGCTAATATAAATGGACACGTGGCAAATCCTAAAGAAAAAAGAATAAGCAAGTAGAAAGAATACAGATATAGATTGACAGTATTTTTTATACTATAAAGTAGGCAATAAAAAAAGAAATACCAAACAATAGCATTAATTATTAAAAAAGTAATAAAAAAGCCGACATTAATCATTATTTCTCCTTATTTTTTTTATTACTTTATACATTAAATTTTAATGAATTTAAAAGTCAATATTCAATAAAAGAGTTTCATCATTTTGAATTTTCTTACAATTTTATTAATCTCAAATAAAAGGGGATCAATGGCAGAATTTAATAGGAAAATTTTTATAATTGGTTGTGGTGCGGTGGCTCAATGTAGCATTCCATTAATTTTGAAATATTTTAATATAGCTCCCAAAAAAATTTCAATAATCGATCCACTCGATGTAAGAACAGCTATAAATGATTATATAAAACAAGGCTTACAATTTGAGCAAACAAGCATTATAAAGAATAACTTTTCTATGATTCTTGCTCATTATCTAAAGCCAGGTGATCTATGCATTGATTTAGCAAATGAAGTGGATACATTGGATATCCTCAATTGGTGCCAAAATCATAATGTTTTCTATTTAAATACCTGCTTGAATAGCTGGCCCAATAATGAACAATATTCAGCTTATAAACTCTATCAAATAATATTAAAATTGAAAAAACAACATCAAAAAAATACGACCACTGCCGTATTAACTCACGGTGCAAATCCCGGTCTCATTTCTTCTTTTGTCAAACAAGGTTTAATAGACGCTGCCCATTATTTTATGCAAAAAACAAATAAGCAAAGAGAAATTGAACGCGCTCTGGAAAATGCAAACTTTAGTAATCTTGCTTATCTGTTAGCTATCAAAACAATTCACATAACAGAGATTGATTCACAAACTATTTCCACTGAATCAATTAATAAATTTTGTAATACCTGGAGCATTAATGAATTTATCAGTGAATGTACTGCTGATATTGAGTTTGCATGGGGATATCATGAAAAATCTCATCCACCGGGCGCAAAAATAGATAACGGAAATATTTTTTTACCAAATAAAGGGCTCCATTCACGCTTACAATCATGGATTCCTCATGAAACTTTTTCTGGTATGATAATTCCTCATGATGAAACATATACTGTTGCAGATTATCTTTCGATTGCGCATACTTATCGCCCTACAACTCTTTTTGTCTATAAGCCATGCCCTGCAGCACAACAATTATTAAAAAATTTTGATTCAAATAAAATTACTTATCCCGAACATGTCATCACCAATGAAATAACTGATGGCGGAGAAAGGATGGGTTCTTTATTAATAAATAGTTCTTTTTCTTGGTGGACAGGAAGCCTCATAAGTATTCAAGAAAGTAATAAATTATTGCCAGGACATAATGCAACTGTCATGCAAGTAGCTGCCGGCATTTTAACTGCATTAGACTTTATAATAGAAAATCCACAAAAAGGCATTTGCTTTCCGGAAGATTTAGATCACCAAAAAGTGTTGAAAATAGCAAAACCATATCTTGGTAATGTAATATCAAAGCATGTAGATTGGAATATCAGTACCGATTGTTTATTTAATGATTATCTATTACAACTATAAACTGCATTAATAATCCACGAAATACTTATCTTAACAATCTTTACTAACTTATATTATAATACTAAGTTTTTAAAAAATTGAGAGAAAAAATACTCGCCAAGCATTCCAAAAAAAAGAATATAAAATCTTATAAGCCACCATGCTTTGTTATACATAAAGTTGCTAAAGCCAATCTGAGACTTTAAAAAATATTATTTTGCTTTGTCAATCGAAAATAATAATAGGAAAACTAAGTAAAAAATTGGCAAATTTATGAAAAATCATTGTTATTCTGTTCAATCCATAAATTCATTAAGAATAGTAAATATAGATTTTTCATGCTCATTATCCCAATTTACGTTTACTGAAGAAAAAGAAGAAGAAGAATCTGTTTTCAAAACGGTAGTTTGTTTAATCATAGTATGGTTTAAGTTTTGTAAAACATTTGCAATATCTTGCGCATAAGATATACCAAGAACAAATATCGTCTTTTCTCTTGGTAATTTTAATAACCCATGTAAATAATGTACAACACCGGTATTAAAAGCAAATCCATGAAGCATAATTTTATGAATTCTGTCAATTTCCTGGAGAATTTCATCAATGGTATCAGACTGTTGAAGATGATTCAAAAAAACTAATAATAATGACATCCGTTCATTATATTTATCAAATAGTTCGTAAATCTTATTTCTGCTTTCATTAATTTTTTTTATTCTCGAATCTAATAGAGATACGATTTTAATTTGTTGTAAATTGTTATAATGATCTCTAATTTCTTTTGATTTTTTTACTTGTGCTTTCATGGCTTCAAAATATTCAGCTAAGGACATATCTTTATATTCATTCAATTCATAAAAATCTCTCATAGCCTGATAAAGATGAAGTGGTTCTGGAAATTTTTTAAAATTTTTTATAGCATCAGGGTCAAGTTTTGAAAAAACTTCTATTAAGCATTGCCTATGCTCATTAATAACCGTCCATTCAAATACTTTTTGATGATAGAATTCCAATTTCAAGTAAGGATTTTTGCTTATATCTTTAGAAAATTGATAGTGCAAATAATTATTAGTCAGAGAATTATCAATATATTTTGGTTCAGTTTTTAACGTATCATAATCATATATACATTGAATCATTTTTTTTGTTTCTAATGACTTATTATTAAGAACCTTCATTATTAATTTATTTTTTTCAACAAGTTTTTTTTCAATATCTTCGCGCAAAAAACACCCAATTAATAGTATTTTTTGTTTGCTTTCTTTATTTTCTAATAAACTGAATTCAACCATTGCCTGCAATTGATTAAAAACAATAGCAATAACTAATAATAAAAATAATGAATACTTAACTTTTAATAGCATACAATTTTCAATTTCAATGATTAAACAAATTTGTCAGCATCAATTAATCAATCGTTTTTTTAATTTTTATTACAATTAACTTTATGTTTTGGCCAATCTGCTCTTTGACAATTGACTGAGCAATACCAAATCGATTTACAATATCCACAATGTTTTAGTGAAATTTCAGCAGATGTTTTATTGCAAATATTACATGCTTTTTCAGCTTTAATATTATTACTGTTTTTTGGAAGTAAATCTTTTGCAAAAGATGAAATTAGAGTATTTTCTTTTGCTTGATAATTGACTAATCCATTTATCACTTCTTCAATAAAATCATCCTGCTCTTTATGCCAACTAATTGTTGCTCCATATCTATTCACATCATTCATGACACAATTTTTTTTAATTATATTGTAATTTAATCGTTGCAATCCATCTAAAATTTTTGAAAGATAAGCAGCTCCTACAATAAACACTGAATTTGATGCTTTAGCATTTAACAAGTTGCGTAAATAAATCATACTACCAATTTGAGCATCAGAACCAAGAAGTAAGGCACCAGGAAGTTTATTATCAATTGCATCTAATGCTTCACGACTTGTCTTAAATTTTTCTAAGTATGAAATTAAAGCAAATAATAATAATACGTCCTTATTGGATTTTATATTCAGAATATTTTGAATATCTTTGTTATGTTCTTTAATTTTTTCAATTTTTTCTTCAAACATTAAAGCAATATCTACCTGATTATCCTTTTTATAATCATCTACCATAGAACTAAATTGCTTTTCTTCTTTTTCAAGCGTGTTAATATATTCAACTGCAAGCATATCCGCAATGTCTCTATTATAAAATCTTTGCAGCAAAGAATTCATATGATTTATATATCGAGCATCACTTTTAAAATCATTTATAGAATGATTAACAAGATCAACAAAAATTTCTTCTAATAACCTTATATGACGAGAAATTATTGTACGCTCAAATCCTCTATGATGACACGTTTTTAGTTTACAATACGAATTGTTTTTAACTTCTTTTGAAAATTGCCAATGTATATAATTAATAATTTCAGATACATTCGCATAATCTGGTTCAGCGTTACCTACATTATAATCATAGATAAAGTTAATAGGTGCTTTTTTCTCCAATGATTTCTGATTAAGTGATTGCAAAAATGCTTTACTTTTATCAAATGTATAGTTTTCTACGCAATTATCTCCAAATTGCCCTATTAAAAATACCTTTTGTTTTGTTTGATTATTTTCTAATAAATTAAATTCAACCATCGCCTGTAATTGAACAATACTAATTAACAATAAAAAAATTGAGTATACTTTTTTTAATTGGATCACAACATAACCTTTATAATAAATTATTGCGTATAAAAATTCTTTAATTAAAAAGCAACAATATCAGATATTACAAAAATTACTATCTTCATTTAGTATTTTTTATAGGAAAAACAATATAGAAAAGATTAATTATATTTTTGCTATTTTATGTATTTAGTTCTTGAAAAACTTTTTTTAATGCAAGAATTGTCCAATCCTTAAGATGTTCATCTTTATTTTCATAACAATAGGGTAAAAGTCTAATGGAATGAGTAAGAGCCCGAAAAATTGCAATTTTTTTTGTTTGATTATCGATATTACCGTACGTATTAAAAAAGACATTTTGAGCTTCTTGATCGAAAAGCATAAATCCTATTGATAAATCAATGCCGGGATTACCAATATGAATATCGCCCCAATCAATTATACCCGTAGGATTCATATTTTCATCAACAAGTATATGCCGACTATATAAATCGCCATGCACAAAACTTGCTTTTTCTGCTTTAGCGAAATTAAATGAACCTAAAATATCAAGTGCAATAAAAAGATCATTTTTATCAAAATCAGCTTGCAAAAAATAGTGCGCATAATCGGAAATAGTTTTTTTGCATGTTTCTATTCTCCCAGGTACATCTAATCGCCAAGATTGATCACCTTTTATTAATGAATTATATGATTGGGGTATGTTCAATCCATGCAATTCTTTTAGCCAAAGAGCTAACGTTTCGGCAAAAATTTTATTATTGATTAAATGCGCTTGCGTTTCACTTAATGGCTCGCCTGGCAATATGCGATATCCAGAAAAAAAATATGGGTAAGCATTTGAAGGTTGACCGATAATTTGAGGAGATGAGAGCGAAAAAGAAACATTTTTTGCAATATATGGTAGTACCGCTATTTCATTTTCCATACAAGTAACGCCCATTTGCCTACGAGCAAATCGAAAAACATATTCATTATTTATCAGATAAACAATATTATCCCAACCTTCGCCAAAGATTTTTATAGATACAACTTTTAAGTTCGTTTGTGATTCAATTAACTGTTTTGCTAAATCTTGATTAATATTAATAGTTTGAGCCCAAATATGCATGATAAAATTCCTTTTACTTTTTAAAGAATTTTAACAAAAAAAAGGCCAAAACTGAATTATCAACTTTAGCCTTTTTTTAAAATCTATGGAAAAATTACTTTTGAGAATCTTGTGGATTAAGTACTTTTTCTATTTGCGAAATAACAATACCTGCATCTTCAGTCATTTTTTTCTTAGCGTAATATTGTTTGCGAGAATAAAACTGATTAAATCCTTCAACTGCAACCGCAAAACCAGCGATAGCTAATGATGTCTTCAAACTTCTTACATCTCCTATTAGTGCAGGCGATACAGAATAACATAATGCATGCCAAGCGGCACCGATTCCAGTATAAATAGCAGCAGAGTTAAGCCATTGTCGCTGATTATTGAACCATTGAGTACTGCTTTTGTTTGATTTTTTAAAAGCTTGTAGCTCCGTTAGTTCATCCTTTAAGTTATTTTCATTGGTTATATATTGAACTGCTCGTCTTAAATCTTCAGGACTATTACCTTTTCCTAAGATTTTAACAAGACCTGAAGTAGCCAATACTGGCTGATTTAATACACTTACTCCCAAAGCTACTAAAACTGTATATTTCATTATATTTTTTAACATTATATACCTTTTCATTAAATTATCGTAAAAATAGTGATCTCATAAAAAACAAAAACTTAACTGGTGCACTAAGTTTTTTATAATACTCTTTATTTGCCTCTTGAAACAATGCACAGGTTTCATTTAATGCACTTTCAACATTTAAATCACTAAGTCGCGAATCATCTTGCTTTATTTGATTTATTGTTTCTTGCAAAGATTCTTTTGCATCTTCTAAAACTTTCTTCTTATCTGCAATACGCTTATTAGAAGCTACAGCAGTTGACGCAACAAAATGATGAAACCATGCAACATTATAATTCAATAAACAAGTAAAAAACTGTTGGCATTGAGGCCTTTCATTATTTTCCATACAATATTTCGGCAATTGCGTACTTTCCGCTTTTTGCAGATATGGTTCAATAAATGCCCCATAAGCTTTATAACCCATAAGTGCTCGCTGCCTTCTATACAGATCATATTTAAAGTTGTCTTTTAAAACTTCTTTCTCCATAGGCTTTCCAGGAACAGGAAGATCAACCAATCTAATCCTTATATCACCGGAAACAGCCAATAAAGGCACTGCCATTATTACACAAAGTATTAAAGAAAAAAATTGAATACGCATAGTTCCCCCCATAGAGAATTGTGTTTCTAAACTGCTTATTATTGTATCAGAGAAAATGGTTATCGCCAAGCAACAATACCCTAATCATTTCTATTAGAATATAAAAGAAAAAACAATCTGCTCATAAAGCTATCAAAGAGGGAAGCTTTATCCTTAAGCAACCATAAATCAAGTCAATTAGTAAAAAAAATTATTGCGTTTTATGTAAGAAAAAAATAATTATCTAAAGAAAAAATACCGCTACCAGCAATTACTAAACTGATAAAAATAATGAGTTGAGAGAGTGGAAAAGAGATATAGCCATAACTATCCCCTTTTGCAATATGATGAATAATAGCAACAAGCATAGTAAAACTCATAAAGCAAGCTGCTATACGAGTACCTAAACCCAACGTCAGACAAATTCCACCCAGAAATTCACTTAACATAGCACAAATGCCCCAAAAGAGTGGCACAAAGGTTATTCCTAAATTACGCATTTGTTCTCCAGTCCATACCAATTCAGGAATACCACGCTTTATTTTTAAAAAACCATGCCCAATAAATAATATACCAATACCGATCCGCAACATGGTAAGCGCTATAGCATTTAATTGAGGGGTAGATGAAATAATTAACTCCATAAAAATTCCTTATTTGAGTTCTAGTTCTTTTTTGGTAGATTCTATTGCAAACTTAGTTAAATATTTAATATTTTTTCCTAATAATTCAACAATCTCATCTATTTTTTTCATGGATTCTCTTGCCTCTAAAGCTAATCCTTCTTGATATTTAGCTTTAGTATTTTGCAATTCATGAAGAATACCGGTTTCTACTTTGGTTTGCAAAGTCATTTTTTGTAATCGTAATTTTTGTACGTTAAACTCTACAAGCGTTTTTGGATTTAAATGTATTAATATGTTATTTAAATCTGAAACATATTTTGCAGCAATATAAAGATTCATAGCAAGATCATCATAAGGCACTTTTGATTTTCTTTGCATTTTAAATAAGTCCAAATTTATTTCAGCAAAAAATATTGCGAATTTAACTTCATTGTTAATATTTTCAAGTTCATTCTCCATCGCATTACTTATATTAGATTGCATGAAGAATAAAATTAAAATTATGAAATTAAGTGTTTTTCTTTGCATCTTGGACCTTTAAATTTATTTCTTTATTTTTTTAATATTCCCTTGTAATGCAGCTGCAACTTGCTGATCTTTAAAACCTTGTGACTGATTATCTCCTGTTAGTACTTCATCCTCAGATTGATCAAACTTTAAGCCCTGCGATGACATCTGTTTCCTTTTTAAACCATTTTCCCTACCAGATTCCATGGCATATAAAAAATAAAAATTAAATATCAAAAAAAACATTCCTAATTTTTTCATAAGAAATCCATTCCTAAAATAATATGTTATTTAAAATTGCTTAATTTTATCTACTATGCCAAATATATGTATATTTTTGCAAATAAGTAAAAAATATACATATATTTTTTTATACAAGTTTATGCCTTTTAATACAGCAAATATATGAATTTGTTGTTCTTAAATCCTTGTATTTGCAAAAAAAATCATTTGAAATCCAATAATTTTTCAAATTTTTTTACCTATTGCAGTATTAATTTGCTAAAGATAATATGAATGTTTTAAATAATTGAATGTTCTGAAAGGAGAATTATGCCATTATTAAGCAAAATTGCACAGCGCAAAAAATTACATTATTTTTTTGAAAAAATACCCAAAGATCATCGCATTCTAGAGGTTGGATGCGCAGATGGTTGGATAGGACGTTGGGCGGTTAAGCAAGGCTGGAAAAATTTTGTTGGCATTGACATTGTTGATGCCGGATATCAGTATCCACACCAATTTATTCATGGTGATATTAATCAATGGCAAAAATTAGGTCTCAAAAAAGAATCATTCGATGTCATTATTGCTTTTGAAGTAATTGAACACGGAGATTTTTATGATGCCATGTTTAACTTATTAAAAGAAGGCGGCAAATTATTTGTTACAACACCTCTACCGCATATGGACTGGCTCTGTAAAATTTTTGAAACCGTTAATTTAAATCAAAAACGCTCAAGTGATCATTCTCATCTTATTTATTTAAAAGATGTCCCATATTTTGAACTTGCAAAACAACAGATTAAAGCGGGAATATCTCAATGGGGAGAGTTTACGAAATAGCAAAAAAATCGTTATCCCAGATATGAAAAAATATGTTCTTGTGCTATTAAATTTTTTAAAGGTTCAAATAAATTTTCCGGTAGTTCATTTAAATCGAACCATGTCCATACCAGTTCAGGAATACCACGCTTTATTTTTAAAAAACCATGCCCAATAAGTAATACACAATACCGATGCGCAACATATGGCTATCAAAAAAAATAATAATCTTAATTTTTAAAATTTCTTTTTTCCATGATAAAATCAGCAAAATACTTGAATAAATTACCCTTATTGCTAAAATAAAATTATTATTACCTTTTATAAAAACTATCCTAAGCATACTAATTCAATTTTTATTCATTTGGTATTTAATTAAGGCAAAACAAAAAGAGAAAAAAATTCTATTAATCAATTCACCCATAGGATATAATGAAAAAACTGTTTTTTATTTTATTTTTGACTACTTCTTTAGCAAATGGCCAACAAAAAATAACCAATTTTATTGATATTTATTTAAAAAATTTTATAGTCGCTGAAAAAAATGGATTGTCAGAGCCAAAAGAACAAATAAGTGAACTTAAAAAAAGAGAAATTACTTCTAACTTTTTTTTCAACAATAACTATTCTTCATTAAATAATAAAGAAAGTTCAAATATATTAAATGATAATGTTATTTCTGATCTCAATTTATTTACTACCGGGCAAGATGGGGCAAATCTTTTTGCTAAAATTAATAATACCACTACCGTATTCGGAGAAATACATTTAATTAATCAATTAGTATCTCCCACCAACAATCAAGAGCAACTAAATATTAATCAACACTTACTAAAGAAATTGGTAGAAAATAAAGAAGCTCTTGCAATATTGGAAGTTGAATTAAAAAATATTCAACAAAATCAAAATGCTTTTCTTAGTTTATGGGAACAGGATAAGGAAAGCACTGAAAACTTATTTTTCAAAAAATTTTTTTTAAAAAAGCTTAATAATAATGCTTATACAGCATCAGCAGCAAATAATATTTTGACCTTCGGCCAATGGATTATTGCTCATTGCTTTGAATTACTTCCTGTTGGCGCGCTAAATGAATATATAATTAAAGACTATACTGCAGCGAATATAAGTAAAAAAACTACTTCTATATTAAAAGATTTTGTAAAACATAATATTAATCCAAAGAATCTATGGGCTCCTTTTTCAGATATTAAACAAAAATATGATACGGTAGACCAAAATATAAAAGATATACAGAAAGCGTATCAAGAAAATAATATCCAGATATCAGAAAAAAGTAATAGGATATTAAGAGGGAGCGCTTTAATAGGTATAGGGATTGGATCTTTGATACAGTTATATTCATTATATTTAAAAATTAACTTTTATAAAAAACAAGTTCACCGAAAAGCAGTTGTTGATTCACTCCAAACAAAACTTTGTGAAATAAGCGTAATTTTAAAATCACTAGATACTATTAACGCTGTTGTTGAAAATGATCTCGGCATTTCTTTACCAGAATTACAATTAACAGAAGAAGCAAAAAATTTAATTAATGATTTACATTCAAGTAGTTTTGAAAATCCATCGCTTTTCTATTTTGAGGGAAGAGTACTAAAATGTTATCATCAAATTAAAAAGATGAAAGATCAATTATCTAATTTATTTGTTCAAATTGGATATATTGATTCCTATGTCTCAATGGCAAAACTTTATACATCCAATCCTGATAAACCTCGCTTCTGTTTTGTAGAATTTTTGAATGAAAAAAATCCAATAATTATTGGAAAGGATTTTTGGAATATTTTTATCGATTCAAATAATGTTATTACAAACAATTTAAGCATTGATAAAAACATTGTTCTAACTGGCCCGAATGCAGGTGGAAAATCAACTACTATTAAAGCATTTTTACAAAATTTACTTCTGGCGCAAACTTTTGGTATTGCCGCTGCTTGCGAATTTAAATGTACGCCATTTTCAAAAATTTCATCATATTTAAACATCGCTGATGATTTAGCAAATGGACTATCTCTATTTAAAGCAGAAGTAGAACGCGCAAAAACCTTATTAAATACCTTAAATTTTTTAAAAGAAAATGAATTTGGCTTTTGTGCAATAGATGAATTATTTACGGGAACTGCATCTGAAGATGGCCAAGAGTGTGCATATGAACTTGCGAATAATTTTGGCAAAAAGAAAAATTCTATATTTGTTTTTGCAACGCACTACAAAAAACTTACTGCATTAGAACGCACATCCAAGAACTTTGCAAATTATAAAGTAGGCGCGCCATATAAAATAAATGGAAAATTTGTTTATCCATTTACCATAGAAAAAGGAATAAATACCATTAATATCGCAAAAGATATATTGCGAGAAGAAAAGTTAATTTAAAAAGAAAAAGGCCGGGAGTTTCTCGGCCTTTTTCTTTTTTTGTTTTTTCATACTTTTAATTTTAATCAAGATTTAGTTTTTCCATTTTTCTGTACAAGTTCCATAGATAACCTAAAATTTTGAATGATGAAAAATATGTTCTTGTGCTATTAAATTTTTTAAAGGTTCAAATAAATTTTCCGGTAATTCATTTAAATCGAACCATGTCCAACAATCACATTTATCAGGTTCGAGTACTTTTGGTTCACCAGTAAATTTATCTACTAACATAAAAATCGTGATATAATGCTTATTATCTTGTTCAAAAATATCATTGGTAAAACTATATCTTCTGCTACTCATCACTTCTAAGCCAGTTTCTTCTAATACTTCTCGCTTTGCGCAATCTTCAAAAGACTCTCTAAATTCTAAATGGCCACCCGGCAATCCCCACGTTCCTGCACCATGAGCATTTTTTCGTTTTCCTAATAAAATTTTTGTTTCTTTTATAATGAGAACTCCTACCCCTACTTTTGGTCTATCAATATCAGTCGGTTTTGAGATTGCATTTATATTCATACATATACCCAATAATATGGTAAAAAAAGCAATTTTCATCATAAATTTTTCAGGTAATAGATATTATATTTTTTATTTAAAACACTGTACGCATAATAATATAATTCTAAAACCTAGCAAACTTTTTATCACTATAACATTATGATCATTCTAACTACAATTGCTGCTCAGTTTCAGTGTATGCTGCAGCAATTTTAAGGCTTTTTAGAATGAGATTTCTATTGAGCCATAATGAAACTATTGATTAATAACAAAAAAATTATGAATAATTTTAATAAATAAAGGATATATATGAATGATAAAAGAACAAATGTATTAATATCTTGGTATTTATTATATTTTACTTATGGATTTATTCCCATTATAGCTGGCCTTGATAAATATTTTTATTTTTTGGCTGATTGGTCTATGTATTTAAATCATGCAATTCCTGAATTTTTGGGAATACAACCACATAATTTTATGCTTGGCGTAGGTATCATAGAAATCTTTGCAGGATTATTGGTATTTTTTAAACCAAAAATTGGTGGTTTGGTTGTTTGTATTTGGTTGATTCTTATTTCTATTAACTTGGTTTCTATGGGTACCCATACACATAATGGACATGCTATGGTACATTATGATGTGGCAGTGCGTGATATTGCAATGGCTATCGGCGCATATGTATTAATGCTTTTATCAAAAGAATTAAAAAAGTAAAAACAATCAAGAAAATAGTGAAAAGACCTGAAATACAAAATAAAGGCCCACAAGTTATGTAGGCCTTTATTTTGTATTAAAAAAATTGTTTTATTTTTAAATAGTTACCAACCTAAAAACTTTTTGATCTGGCCAAACATTACATAATTAGAACTAGAATCAGAATCAATTATTTGCCCACTAACATGAGGCTTTAAAGCTTTTTGAAATGAAACAGGCAATAGTTTAAAATGCTTTTCTTCTGATTCACTTAGATTATATTTTTTGTTTTGCATTATGCCTTTTGCATAAATATTATTCAATAACTTTTTGTGTAATTTACTAATTTTTTCATCTAAATATATCGCAGCTCTTATTATTGGCTTTGGAAATTCCGAACTATGGAAATTTGTTATATCAAATGAAGAAGCATAAGTCTGGTTAAGATTCTTAAATTTTGTATAAATACCTACCCAACAAATTATCTCTATAGAATAATCACCTTGAATATGATTTTCTTTAAGATCCACTTTTAAATTAAATGTTTTGATTTGTTCTGGATATTTTAATTGATCATCCATTGTTCTATGATAATTATTTACAAAAATTAATTGCTTAAGCAACCAAGTTTTCATTTCCTCATTTAACGAACATTTGTATTCAGGACGTGCTAATACAAAGCCTCCTATTTGAGGTAAAATGTCTCGAAAATCATTATTTTTAAGAACTATCGCTTTTTTATCTTCATCATTTTTCTGGAATAAATAATTATAAACGAGTTCAGTTTCATTTCCCTCTTCAATGATATCTTGTTCAGGTTGACACTCCATAGCGTTAAATGCACCTGACATGCTTATACAAAATACACTTAGAATAAAAAATATTATCTTTTTCATAGTTTTAACCTTATTTCTTTTTAAGAATATTAACAATTTGTAATTTTAATTATAAGTTAAATAAATAAAAAATCAAGATTCTAGCTTTAAACCAACATATTGGTGTAAATTGTTTCTAAATGAACTTTTTAACCTTCTAAATCAATATAAAGTTTCAGGTTGAATCGCTAATCGCTTTTATTAAAAGCTTATTTTATAACTGTTCACAAATTTATCTTAAAAAAAATCCTTGATAATAATAAAAAACATATCGTAAAATCAAAGTAAATTTTAGGAAAAATAGGCTTAAAAAAAGGATTTTTTTATGAAACGGAAACTAATATTTTTTCTCTGCATTAATTTTATCCAAATCCAAAGCCAAGATGTACGCCTCATGACTTTTAATTTTCAGAGTACAAGGACTGGTGCTTTTGGTTCTGCATTTTTTGAAGAACCAACTACATTTGATCTATCTGACAACAATATAAGAAATTTATTAGAAAAAAGAGATAAATTATCTGCAATTGTTAATGATGAAAGAAAAAAACTTGATGAAGAATTGCAAGATGCAGTTGCACAATTAGAAAGTAAGCAAAAAAAACTGCAAGAACTATATCAAAAACAGTTAATTATTGTAGAAGAAAATAAAAAAATAGTTGCCGATTTGCAAGTAGAAAAAAGAGAACAATATGATCCAATTAAAAAAGAAATTGATAGCTTACAAGATAAAGTAAACTCATTAAAACAAAAAATTAAACAAATTGAAGCGGAATGTCAAAAGGCTTCTTATTTTAATAAAGTTATACTTTTAAGCCAAAAATTTGCTCTCGAATATGCTTATAAAACTGCCTCAGCATCGCTTGAGGTTGCAAAAAAGAGTTTAGATGGCATTGCATATATTCAATCTAAATTTTCACAAGCACAAGTAAATTTGATAGCAAGCCAAGCCTACCTTACTTCATTATCAGTCGGCGGTGAAATTTATAACACTCTAATAGATCCATTAAAAAATATAGTGGAAATTATAAAAGATAAAGGTCTTTCGCAAGTAACTTCTTTACCTGAGTTTTTGGAACTTGAAAACCTTAAACACACATTGAATCTAATACGTCGCGAACTTGCAATTATAGTAATTAATGAACAACAACCAGATATAATTTGTTTTCAAGAAAATAATTATGACAAATTTGTATTTAACGAAAAACTTCCAAATTATGCTTTAATTGATCCTCAAGCATTAAGCGAAAATTTAAAAAACGATAGCAATGATGATGCCGATTGGAACCCTATATTCTATAATAAAAACCAATATAAATTACTCCAAACCGGCGTTATTTGGATTAATAGGGATAATAAGCCATTCTCAACAGATTGGGGCGTAAACACCAATCGCACATGTACTTACGCTCAATTTCAAGATAATATCTTAAATAAGAAATTCTGGGTTTACAATACTCATCTTGATCACAGATCTAATGAAGCACGCATCGAAGGATTACGTCTACTGGCAACAATAATAAAACTACAATCCAACAATGAGCTTGCTGTTTTAGCTGGTGACTTAAACATGAGAAATCTACTTTATTCTGTGCCCTGGATTTTTGAGGAACCTTATAATTTTCAAGATGGTAAACTCATTGCAAAAAATGTAGTCAACCAACTAGCTACGTTTATCCCCTCTGAAAGAACATTCGACTATTTCTTGTTGCAGAACAGCAATCTTATAGAAGTGCAACAGTATAATGTAATTGATTACCAAATAGGTGGATTAACACCAAGTGATCATCGGGCAATTTTATTGGATTTTTAGTTAAAAAGTCCAGATTAATTGTTCCAATTAATAATATCTTTGTTTTTTAAATCTCTAAATAATTGGAAACTTAAAGTAAAAATCATTACTCGTCTCTTAACAAAATATTTCAGGAGTAAACCATTGATCAAAAAGTTATAATTCGAGTATTGTTTGATCCATAAGAGGAGATTATCAATGCGTAAATTTATATTTATTTTGTGTTTCTTTAATGCATATTTTGGTGAATCTTTTGCTCAAAATTTCACAAATAGCAGCTTAATCTTTATAGTCGACAACACTGAATTTCTGCATCCAAAAAAAAAATTCGAAGATTTTATGGTTAATGAACTAACGCTTATTGCTGCATTAAAAGAAAAAGCTGCTCCAGTTTTTGTTTCTTTTTCTGTATTAAAAAAGGTTATCGAAAATATAGATCTGATCAAAAAGAAATATCATGATTTAAATTTAGAAGATGGATGGATCTACAAAAAAATTGATAATGATTTTTACTTACTTATTCCAACTAACTATAATGAGATCCCAGAATTAAAAAATTACACTTCTCAAAACCTCAAAAAAGACGCTCCTCTAACTACGCTTGAGTGGTTATTAGGCTTAAAAATTGATCATTTTGAAAAGGTTAACCCAAAAACTATAGTCAATGAATTATATCCACCTACATTAACTATTGATTTCGAAAATAGTCTTATTCAAAATCTGAGCAATATTTTTGTTTTGAATCAAAAATACGAAAAAGCTAAACCTATTCAAAAAAAACCTGTTTGGGCATTTTATCTTATCGGTCACGGAAGCATCCTAGAAAAACATGATAGACAAAACAAGATTACTGAAGAACAACTTATGCAAATATATACCTTTTTAAATCAGGTTTCAGTATTATGGAAAAGTTTATTAGAAAAAGAACGGGAACATGATAAAGAAACCGACTTTGACAAAAAAATCACAAATATTATCAAGCAAATTGAAATCTTTGAGGCAGCTAACAACTTATTACAGCAGGTTTCAAAAATTATTAACATTCGCGAATTAGCAACAGAGCCATTAAAAAAAATGATTAATTTAGTCAAAGAAAAAAAAATAAGCCTAAAAACACTTGTAGAAAAAATGCACAATAGAAGAGAAGATTTGCAATCACAACTCGATGAAGTAACTAAATTTTTCAGAATTGAAGAATTATCCATTGCAGAACAAAAAATGCAGAACAAAAATATTTACAATATTTTTGCAGGATTATCTATGCCTAACTTTCAAAATTTCTTATCATTTCTTGATACCAAAATAAAAACTAAAATTCTTTGCTTTCTTACCTGCTATGCAGGCGGAGAAAGCCTTAACCGTTTATATCAAGCTCAAAAAAATACGGTGCAAAAAATTTATAACTATATTATTGCTTCAGCCGCAAGTGCAGAAGTAGAAGCGGTCACCAGCATTGAATTTTTAAACTTTAATAAATTTTTTAGGGCACTGCGTACTGATAAGCCTATTGATTTTGAAGAAACACTCAATTATGTGTTTGGCTTCTATTTGCCTGAAGAAAAAGAAATTGTTTATCCAGGAAACTTACCACTTCTTAAACTTCCCGGTCTTGAATGGGTATCGATGGTCGATATTCCTGAAAAAATTGTTTCTATAGGTAAGTCACTTGCTCGTTCTCGAAGTCCACATCATTCACTAAATGTCTCACAATTTTTTGCTGGTCGACTAGGAAAAAAAAGAGAAAAACTGAATATGATTTATCCTGAAGTAATATTGCTTTATGCTGAGAAAATTCCATTTGAGCTTCGCCTTAGTGCCCCACCAGGTACTAAGGCTGAGGAGTTAAATTTTCCAACTTTTATTTCGATGATTAGTGGCAATGCGGTACATGAATTAGTCGGTGTAAATGCTTTAGATTTTGGTCTATGGAATATAATTGATTCGAGTTTTGGCGGCTTACATCCCCAAAAAATGTTCATTATTAAAAATCTCTCGGTAAAAAATGATATCAAGAATTGGCCTAAGCCAGTGGAAAATCAGATACTGAATCTTTCCAACGTTATCATTTTTAACTCGATTAAAGACCCTTTGAATCAGCAAGAAAAACCTCACGATGGCATTTATTTTACAATTAATGACACTTTTTATCGAAGCTGGTGGCATTCTCTTGACGTTGATGGAATTGAAAAAATATTAATATCCGAAGGTGAACTAGAAAATCTGACCATTCTCAAAAATGATTACTTAACCGAATGGCTAAATATTGCCGCTTCCATTAGAAGTGAAAAAGCAAAAATTCCCGGCTCAGTGTTTGAAGAAAATTTAACCGAATTAAAAAAATTTATCGAAAAAAAACCGAGAGTAAAATCTGTAAAAAAATTTAATGATTTATCCCAACAGTTAACAAATTTGGAAATTGCATTAAAAAAATTGGATCAGATACTCAAAACGATTACTAAGAAAATATAACTATTATCTTAAAAACAATCGTTTCCCTAATATATAATTTGAGATGCAGGCAAGTACCATCGCAGCGTTATTTTGGATTTCAGGTATAAAAGTTAATTAATTTTAGAGGATTTTTGGCAAAAATGAATTGATTCATCTCTTCATCATTTGCCTTGATGAATAAAGCTACTTTGTTAGCTTTTCTTCTGCTTTCAGCAAGCAAACAATACGATCAATCCATAATTTCCGTTTTAAATTGGTAGGATATTCACCTTTTGGTATTTCTGGAGTAGAACTAAATACCCAATCAATACAATTTTTAGTATCATTTGCTGTTCGCAGATTCTTAACTGCCGATTTACGGTCTGCATTCGTTTCCTGCCATCTCCTCATTTTTTGCCAATCTGATGTATCGCAATTTATACTTTCATTTTTTTCAACAATAACTTTCTGTAACTCCTGTTGAATAAGCATATCGTAATTTTTAATATGCTGTAATTCATGTGATAACATCCCTTTACGCTGTAATTCATCATTAATAAATTGTTGTTGAAAAGCAATATAACCGCTTGATTTTTCATTATATTTTGACTTTTCGCGATAAGAACTAAGTGATCCAGGATAATACTCATAATTAGAAATAATCTCTACTTCAATATTTATATCTACTCCTAATTGCGCAGCTTTGTTCCTTACTTCATTAATTAAATCTGACTTAGAAAATTCAAGCATATCTTCACCAGATATTGTAATTTCAGATTTATTTTTCGTATAATATTCTTTATCTTCCTTCTTTACCTGCTTAATTGCAAGTTCAAATTGCTGCAAATCTTCATCTGAAAGTTTATATTGATTTTTTAGCGCTGTTTTTACTTTTTCATATCGTTGTTGCTGAATACACTTAATGCATTTTTCTACTGTTAATCCTGCATTATGTATCTTAGAAACAAGATTTTCATAATCTTCTGGCAATGCTGCAGAATTAATTTTTTTTATATTTGCACACACATCAGGAACAAGATTATTATTTTCCATTGCTTCTAAATAAGTAATTGATAAAACAACTACTATAAGAAAGGAAACAAAATTACGTAATTTTGTTTGATATAACATAAAAATCCCCCATAAAATATTAATATTTGCAGAATAAAAGTGACATACCATTCGAAGCCTTGGCTAAGTTAGTTTGACTGCCCTACTTCGATCTTTGAGCTACGAAAGGCGTACTTCGCATTTGTAATATCAGAATTGTCTTACTATTTAAATAAATTCATTTAAAAAACTGGCTGTGCCAGGCGTAGCCCTTTTGGGCGAAGACTGGCGGGGCTGATGGGACTCGAACCCACGACCTTTCGCGTGACAGGCGAACGCTCTAACCAACTGAGCTACAGCCCCCAAATCTGAGATGAATTTCAAGAAATTTGGCTCCTCGGGCTGGACTCGAACCAGCGACCTAACGATTAACAGTCGTGTGCTCTACCAACTGAGCTACCGAGGAACAGAATTTTTTTTGGTGGGCGATGTAGGATTCGAACCTACGACCCCCAGTTTGTAAGACTGGTGCTCTACCAACTGAGCTAACCGCCCTACGTCTTACGACTCTAAAATGGTAAATAAAAAGATAAAAAAAGTCAAAATAAAAATTAGACTCTTTTAAGAATCTATTATTCTTGTATATAATTATAGCAAAATTTAATTCTCAACTCAATTAATTCAGATCGGCAAGGAAGTTCGTATGGCAAGGCTTTTTGATTATTTAAAAAATATATTTTTAATCCTTATTTTATTACAAATCGCTCCGCCCATCCTTCAAAGCCTAAAAAAGCAATATCTTGAGGTTTTGGAGCCAAAAACGCAAATTGGGCTTTTAACTATTAAAGGAATAGTTTATGATTCCGATTATTATATTAAATTTTTGAAGCAATTTTTTAAAAATACCAATATCAAAGCGATTTTACTCAAAATAGAATCCCCCGGTGGTGCTGCCGGTTCTTCTGAGGCTATTGCCAACGAAATTGAGATTATGAAGCGAGAATCTCCTAAACCAATTGTCACACTTTGCGAAAACCTTTGCACTTCTGGCAGTTATTATATTGCTTCAACTACCGATTATATTATCGCACCTCCTTCTGCACTCATTGGCAGTATCGGCACTAAAATACCCTATCAATTTAAGCTGAATGACTTTCTTAAACATTTTAATATTAAATATATTCCTATAAAATCAGGAGAATATAAAGATTCAACCGATCCTTTTGCTGAAATCACCTCTGAACAAATAGCACAATTGCAAAGCGTTACTGATGATAGTTATCAGAATTTTATTGAACATGTGGCCAAAAATCGCTCACAAGTTATGCTTGATAATGCAAAAGAATGGGCCAATGGCAAACTCTTTACGGCACGCCAAGCACTCAAATTAGGGCTTATTAATGAAGTAGGTTCTCAAACAAATGCTATCAATCAACTTAAAAAATTAGCTATTATTGATGGTGAAATTGAATGGGTAATACCACCAAAAGATCAAGGGCTATGGAGTTTTTTTACCGGAAGCCGCGATATAAATGAATTTTCCAATACTATGCAAACTTCACTTAACCAGTACTCTATATTAGATATTTTGTATTTTATTGCCAAAAGCCCCCCTTATTTTTCTAGAGATGCTCCTGGCCTTTGCCAATAAGATAACAATAACTGATTTTTTCAACATTAATAAGCGGCGTAACTTGAACTATCTGATAAACGCCATCTTTTTTAAATGAGTAAATTCTGCCCAAGCCAAAACCGCGCGGGTAAATAAGCCCTTCACCACTCGATATAATTAAATCATTTTCTTGCAATGGTTCAAAATGGCTCACATGCGCAAGCGCAACTTTTTCAATATCATTTAATCCTTCTAAAATTCCACGCGTTTTTGATCTTGTACAAAATGCCGCTACTTTACTATTGCGATCAGAAATTAACATCACTTTGCTATAAAAAGGATATACCTCAACAACTCTTCCCAGTAAGCAATTTTTATAGATTGCAATCATATCTTTATAAATACCATGATTGCTGCCACTATCCACCAGAAAAAAACATCGTTCTTGAGAAAAATTTTTAAGAATTATCTGGGTTAATTTTTTTTCGCTCTCTTGATACCGATATTTAAATTTAAGCAATTCATCAGTTTCATTTTTAAATTGTATTGAACTTTGTAATGCAATATTTTCTGCTAATAGCATATCCCGTTCAACTAATAAGCTATCGAATTGATTTTGCGTAATATTATAGGTAAAAATATTGGCAGAAAGCGTCTTGAAAGGAAATAATATTAAATGTTGTAATTTTAAAAATGGATAAAGGATTACGCTAATAACTGATTTGCTTTTTTGGTCAATCGACCCAGCTATATTGCCAAGTAAAAAAACACCTATTAAAAATATTAAAAAATAAGCTACAAAGCGTAATGGTTTATTCAAACCGAAACCTTCAAATTAATAACTACTTTCCAATTTTAATTTTTTTCCATTCAAAAGAAACCTTTAAAACGTATAATATTATATTTTTTTCATTTGCAATTGTATACCATGCGAATGTAAAGATTTTTTTATTTTATTAATTTCATTGAGCTAAACCTGTTTGAAATACCTGAAGACAACGATTGAGAACCTGAAGTATAAATGACTGAGTTTTTCAGGATAGGAACGTTTGGTTAAAAGCATTGGGCACGCAATACTCTTATGACGCTGGCTGGCATTAGGCCAAATTTTATATGTAA
This sequence comes from Candidatus Babeliales bacterium, assembly GCA_040879965.1. Lineage (NCBI taxonomy): Bacteria > Candidatus Babeliae > Candidatus Babeliales > Candidatus Babeliales bacterium. Next base: position 444,520 of record JBBDJI010000013.1, read on the forward strand.
AATATATATACAGGATTTAAAAAAAAATTAGATTTAAAAATTAAATGCCATTTTCAGATTTGGTCTACCTGCAGGATCACACGTTAAACAAACCGAAAATCGTTCGTTCAATTTTTGTTCAATAACTTTATTTGCTGCAAAAGCATAAACAAGACCAAGACCAGCACCAGCAATAATTTGTGAAAGATAATGACGATTACAATTGATAAAATCGGCAAAAACAAAAGAAGCAAATAATCCAAGCGGCACTGCCCATTTTAGCCCAAACCGCATCCCAAAAAGTGCGGTTGCATACGTAATATTTGCCATGTGGCCAGACGGAAATCCACCACACGATCGTTGTTTACAACTAAACTCTTCATGCCATGGACGTAAACATGCCTTGGTATCTATTTTTTTTATGATATCTTTGCCTGAATGCACAAATGGCAATCCGATGGCAAAAACACGCGCGGTAGTCCGCACATCTTCATTCCAACCAAATAACGCTAGACTTGATAATGCTATCATTGGCACGCCAATACCATGCTGAGCTACTTTGTGGCATTTTGAAGAAAATTGATTTCTATTTTTATGACATGTAGAATCATAAAATCGTGATTGTAAATCTTCATCAATACTTCGGGAAATAATATAAAATGGCGTAATACCGGTAATAACTTGTGCCGTTGTTACTGAAAATAAATAGCGATGCAAACGCAAAGCATCCATAATCACATCGCCTAAAAAATACCCTGCTTTATGCGCAAATCGTTGTTTTGTAGGTTTTATTTTGTGCATACATATAAATGGATTAGCATTATTCGATGCTGGAAATAACAATTCTTCTTTAAAAAAAACAATACTCAGTAAAAAGATGATGCAGACTTGAAAAAATCGTCTCATTCTTATACTCAGTTAAATAATTTTGCATCAATCACTATGATTAATATTACCAAAGATTATTATCTTCTTGAGCAAGAATAATATTTTCAAGCATCGGGGCACAATCAATAACTTCTATTTTTTCGGATTCTTTTCTTTGATCTATCGTATTAGTAACAAAAACTCTTTTTATTGGACTTTGTTCAATAGTTTTAATGGCATCTGCAGAAAAAATTCCATGTGTAGCTGCCACATAAATATCTTTGACGCCATGCTCTTTTAGAAGCTGCGCTGCTTTAATCACCGTACTTCCGGTAGCAATCATATCATCAGCAATTAAAACATTTTTTCCTTGCAAACCATCATGAATAATCATGCGTTCAATATGCTCATGCGTATTGCGTATTTTTTCTATTACTCGTGATGTTTTCTTTTCATGTTCAGCTAAAATACGAACTAATGCACCCGCTCCTTTATCTGGTGCAATTACCGAATCAACCATATCAATATAAGGAACAAAAAAATCAAGCAAAATAAGATCTTCAAAATCATAAAACATTTTTAAGCGCGTACTATGAATATGTATGATTATCGTCTGCTGAATTACGAAATTTTGTAAAAACCGAAAAATCATTGCTGCACTAAGTGGCTCACCTGGCAGCATACGATCTTGACGTGCATAACCAAAATAAGTAAACAAAATATGAATTTGTGCTCCAGCCCGCTCCAGTGCATCTAGTAATAAAAATAATTCAATTAAATGCTCTGCCGGTGCTTCAGTAGAAGCAATAACCCAAACTTTTTGGTCAGCAACTTCTTCTTCAATTTTAATATATAGCTCACCATCAGAAAATGTTTTAATTGTAAGACGTCCCTGTGGAAGATTCATTTGATTTAATAGATGTGCACAAGAACGGGTAGCAAAAACTTTCATGCATTGGCCTCTTGTAATAAGCGAATTGCTTCTTCGTCTTCAACCTGTGCAAAGTTATTATAAAATTGACTAATACCCCAAAAAGTAGTTGGCGTTAATAAACAAATTACTTCGTCCGCTTTTTTTTCTAATTGATCTAAAATATCTTGTGGAGCTACTGGTACTGCCACTACTATCTTTTTAGGATTTTGTTTTTTTACTTCATCTAAAGCAAGCAACATTGTTTGACCGGTTGCAATACCATCATCGGTTACAATTACAATTTTATCTTTTAAATCAATCGGTTGCTTATCTTGTCGATATTGCTTGTATCTTTTTTCTAATAATTCGCGAACTTTCTGTTTTTCTTGTTTTATATGATCCGGATATGCATTTTGATAAAGAGGGTTGATATTTTCTGCATGCAAACTAACTGCACCAATGGCTAATTCTGATTGACCAGGCGCACTAATTTTTTTTGAAAAAGTAACATCTAATGGTGCATGTAATTCTTTGGCTAGCACATAGCCAATTTCCAATGCCCCACGCGGTATGCCAAGTATTACTACATCATCGCGATCTTTGTATTTTTTTAATTGCGTCAACAATTGATTAGCCGCATCATAACGATCTTTAAACATTAGCTTTCAATCCAAAAGACATATTTATGCTCATAGTTTTTTTTAAAAACATAGTTTATAATGATTCATGTTATATCGCATTAGGTTTAAAATATAAAGATATCATATAAGAAATACCACAGCGATTGTCAATAAATTCTAAAAGTTAGATTCTACAAAAAAAAAATCAAAAAAACATGTACATGCTCAAAATGGCAGCTTACATCTCTTGAAAATGAAAAAGTATTTAACAATTTTTCAGTAATTCTTTTGATTTAACTTCTGGTAAAGCACGCCCAGTTTCAGAAGCATTTGTATTCTTTGATCGATAAAATTTATTTTTTACAGTTGAGCTTATGTTTAGACCAACCATTTTTTTGACATTCTCTGCTGCAAAAATAGGTTGTTTTACAACTACCACATTTTTTTGCTGTTTCTTTTCCACAGATATCGCATAAAGAAAAAAATTCATATATTGGAGCCTTAACAGAAGAAGGAATTTTACTCGGCCAAATTATATTGCTTAAATATTCGGCATTAAGACCATTTTTTTGATCTTTATTAGCATATATCTCAAATCCATTTACTAATAAGTGTTTTTCTAAATTGTAAGTATGAAAAGCGCCAGCGCAAACCACTAAAAATTTATTTTTATTATTCAGAATTTTATGGAGTAAAGATAAATCTGAGACAACTGACTGCGCATAGCTAATATTGATAAACAATTGAGCTTTTAAATCAGGTTGCAATGCTTTAACTAAATAGAAAAAATGCAACTCATTATTCATATTTTTGTTTTTTACTTGGTAAGAAATAAAGCTATTAACACTTTTATAAAAATCTAATTTTTCAAAGACTATTTTTTGTAATTCATTAGGTAATTTTTTTATGATTTCACTTGCAATTTTTTCTTGTATTTGCAAACTATCTAAATAAGATTCAATCGAAGTTTTATTAAATTCTTCAGGGATCTGACAACCATTTTTAAGCGCTTGCGCCACTCCTTCGGTATTTGTTAACATTTCACGCACCCAAAAGTCACCTTCATTTCTTTCATCGAAAGAACAATATTCTATTGAAGCATGTTCCATATCATGAGCGATCGCATCTTTTATCGGAACGTGGATTGTACTGTTGTTGTATGTACTTTTGAAATTTTTAGTTTTGTAAGGGAATTCTATAAAAAAAGAACTTTTATTACTATGTTTAACTAAAGCAGCAATAAATTCTGATAATTCTCTTTGATGCTGCTTTGTTTCATCTTCACTCCGATCAGATGCATTCTCATGTTTATCATGAAGTAATATAATTTTTTGGCTCAATGATTTGTTTTCCAAACAAGAGATACCCACAACAACCGATAAAAGACTACTACTCGAAATAATAAATCCTAAATAGCTTGTAAATAATAAGAGTACATGAAAGCTTATTTTTTTACTCATTGAAACTCCACAATAATCTTTGGATTCTTATATACATATTAATTTCTATCTATTATTTTACAATAGAATATTTCAATTAACAACCGCTATAGGCCTAAGAATTAAGGTAATCAATATTTTTTGGACAGTTTTTTAGATTTAACTTCTGGTAAAGCGCACCAGTATCAGAAGTATTTGCATTTTTTGCTCTATAATAAAAAAGGCAGGATTTTTCCTACCTTTTTTTTATTCATGGCTAAGCAATATTGTGGCAAACTAAATTTTAAGGCTGGTTATTTAGTTTACTTCTTCACCGTTTTCTTCTTCCTGTTCTTCTTTTTCTTTTTCTTCGTCAGTAACTCTAACGGTCATAGAACGATTTGGTGATTTGCATGTTCTTATTTCAACTTCTAGAGGCGCACATTCATCATCAAACTTAATACAGCTTTTTTCTCCCCAGTAGTTTATTACATGAGGATTTGCGATCGGCATACCTTCTTTTTCAATAACAAAAGAAACGCAAACGCGTTCATCCATCGGTTCTACTTTTGCATTTACCGTAATATCATTTCTTACATCTTCTGCTACGATTGCTTCAGTCACTTCTCTATCTGGTGCTGAAACTACGATTTCTAATTTTTCTGCACAAATATTTGTCGCCGCGCTCAATAAAACTAACACAAGATACTTTTTCATTATGATCCTTTCCTTTCAACAATGAAAATATTGCCTAGGCCAATGAATATATTTTTAGCTTAAATTGTATTCATTTGATGTCAAATTCTCAATTAAAAAGTATACATTTATACAGGTATCCCATCAATTAGCTACCAAGCATTGTTTTAAAATTCGATTTTCTTTAAGTTGATTTTGAGTTGCATAAAAAATAACTTTTTTTGGAAAGGATATAATGAAGAAAAAATTAGCTTTTATTTTAATTTCCACTTTAGCTTCTTCAGCGCTTTATTCATTTGAACTGCCTTCTTTTTTGAAAAAAAAGGTCGAAATACCTGAAGCTCAAAATCCAGAGCCAAAAGATATGCGCATGATACAACAAGGGCTTGAATATTCTGAAGCGGGTGTTGAAAAAATAATTGAAAATCTTAAATCACAATTACAAGAACTCGCAAAGCAAATTGAATCTATACCCACATTGAAAGCTGAAATACAGGCACATTTAAAAAATAATGGGTTTGCAAACATTGATGAGATCACCACTGCTGAATTACAAGCAAAATTTGTTTTATATCTTGCACTTAAAATAAATGAAACCGATACCGATCAAGGCGAAAAAACAGTAAATGCCTCAATCGATCTTACAGAGTTAATCAAAGAAGCACAGAAATAAAAAGGGGCCTCAAGGCCCCTCAATTGCTACAATTTTTCAATAATTTTTTTTATTCTATAATTTCTTTATCTTGAATAAGCTGTTTATTTTTAGATCCAACAAATAAAGCGGCGACTATCCAAATTCCAATAAAACCAAAACCAAATATTGACCCATAAATCATTAAATCGGCCATATTATATTTAAAAGCATTCGTAACTTGCGCACCACCAGCTTTTGAAAAACGACTACCAAATGTATCAATCCATCCCTTGGATTTGAATTTTGCATCTTTACTGGTTGGAATATACATTATTTCTTTTGTTGGATTATTAACGGCATAACCAACTCCTTTAATAACTACCATCGCGGCAAATGTAGCCCATAGAAGGTACACAGTATCTGGCTTCATTAAAATAAAATATGAAAACAAGGAAAGTAATACACCACCAAAAACTACCGGAAAAATTAAAAGACTGATACGAATACCAAAATTCTTTATAATATAACGAGTGCCTAAAAGCGCAACGAGAAATGATATAAAATTTACACTTACCCCATACAAACTTTGAAACTGAGCAAAAGCAATTTCACTCGTATATTGCGGTGACATGCTTGCAAAGACTTGCATTTGATATTCTACAATTTGCGCAACTGCCTCATATAAAGTAGAAATAATGAGAACTCCAAGTAAATAAGGACGAGAAAATAATAAAACTAGTCCTGAAAGAAATCCTTCAATAAACCCTTCTTTTTTCTTCTCTGTTTGCGCAGCCTCAACATTACCAACTAATTGCTCACTCGGTACTGCTTTTAAAAAATAAGAAACGAGAGGAATTACCATAGCCACTAAAACACTTGCCAATAATAAAATAGGCCAAACTGAACCGATATATGCAGAAAAAAATAACATTGAAGAGCCTAAAATTGCGCTCAATTGTGCTACTGCTGCTATAAAAGGATATCCACGTTTTGCTGAGTCAGAATTCGTAATACTATTAGTAAATGACCAAAATAAAGCTACTACTAATGAACCAAAACTCTCAATGCCAAAATAAGTTATCCATCCAATTGCAGCAAGCGCCATTTTTCCCACATACTCTGCACCATATAAATCTTTAATAAATAGTAATCCTGCAACTATTGCAAAAAGAATAGTATAAAATGTACAAATAATATAAAAAAGTTGATGCTTTTTGACAATATCTACTAATTTTGAATAAATAAGTACCATCAAAAGGACGACGAATGGAGACCAAAATTTAGCGACTGGCTGGAATAAACATCCTTGTTCTGTTGCCCAGCCTAAACATTCCGGAAAAGCTATTTTTAAGAAAATGGTATTTTTTAAAAGACGTAAAAGCCAATAAGCGCCTATTATAAGAAAAAATATACCTGATAATAAGGAAAATTTTTTGATTTCATCTTTTTTTAGATCGGGATAAAAATAATGTATGATATTCGTAACCATAAAGGTCCTTTCTTAATAAGACGTTTAAATACTAATGATCCTCAATGGCATTTTGCCAACATGAGAATCATTTTTTCAATGAAAGCCTTAAGAAGGGTACCCTTACTCTGAATATGCATAATCTATTCACTATTATTATAGAATCAATGAGCAATAAAATCAATTAGTATTCATGAATAAAACAGTTAAAATATCAATTTTTTTTAAACTATCCTTAGCAAAACAAAAAGGAAAAACCCGAATGGTATATTGACAAATAGAGAATCATTATCGTAAAATAAAAAATAATCGCATATAGAATAATTATAGGGAAAAGAGCTATGAAAAAATTCTTATTTATATTTACGTTTTTATATATCGCCTATTTTGTTTCAATTCTGACCCATACAAAGGAAAATAATATGATTTTTCACAAAAATATTATGCATTTAACCAAAGAGAATGATAACTTTCGTAATGTTTTAGCAACGGGCATACATAGTCAGATTGTATTAATGTCTTTAAAACCGGGTGAGGACATCGGATACGAAGTTCATCATGATGTGGATCAAGTTTTGGTTTTTACAGAAGGTAATGGTTTAGCTCGCATTAATGATAAAGAATATAATATTTCCCCTGGAGATATTTTTTTAGTGCCAGCAGGAACTCAACACAACTTTATTAACACTGGCAAGCAAGATTTAAAATTATTTACCATTTATGCTCCCGCTGAACATGAACAAGGAATAATACAAAAATTGAAACCTAAAAAATAATGCGTAGATATTATAAATTTTTCTTACTATACAAAAATTTATTCCTTGAAAAATCCTTCAACTTAATGTGAACCCAAAGGGATATATGCGCATATTAATCATCTGTACACATAATGCTGCTCGTTCGGTTATGCTAGAAGGCTATTTAAAGCAATTAAAACCAATATGGAAAATATATTCTGCTGGCACTCAACCTTCAGACAAAGTAAACCCATTAGCAGTAAAGGTCATGGCTGAAGACTCTATTAATATTAGTGCTCATAAGCCAGCTCATGTATCAAATTTTCTTAACCAATCCTTTGATTATGTGATCACCGTGTGCGATGAAGCAAACAATGAATGCCCAACTTTTTCAGGAGATATAAAAAATATATTATATATACCTTTTCAAGATCCTTCAAAAATTTCAGGAAATGAAGAAAAAAAATTAGAAATTTTTCGTAAAATTAGAGATCAAATAAAGGAATTTGCATATTCTTTTATCAAAAAATCCTCTTCTCGCACCTTTAATATTTAATCTCTAAAATCTTCCGGATGCATTTTGTGCCACGGCGTTGCTTGCTCATATGCATATGCCAATTGATACAAACGCGCTTCAGAAAGACGTGGGCCAATTATTTGAAAACCAATTGGTAATTTATCTTTCGTAAATCCACACGGAATGGAAATTGCAGGAATACCCGCAATGTTTACCGCACAAGTAAAATAATCTTGTAAATCCATTTGTAGTTTATTTTCTGCAAAAGCACCGAATTTAAAAGCTGGTGCCGGCGTTGTGGGTGCAACGAGCATATCAACTTCCTTAAACGTTTCTATAAAATTATAATGCATCATTCGCTGCACTTTTTTGGCATTAACATAAAAGTCTGAAGCATGCCCAACTGATAATACATAATTACCGGTCATGATACGTGCTTTAACTTCTTGCCCAAAACCATCATGCCGTGTATTTGCATACATATCCGCTAATGTTTTTGCTTTTTTATCACGCATGCCATAACGTACACCGTCAAAGCGTGCTAAGTTTGATGCTGCTTCTGCACGGCTTAAAACAAAATAAACTGCTGCCGCATAATCTAAAATAGGCATTTGAATGCGTTTAATAATAGCACCTTGATTTTCTAACTGCTTAATAGCTGTTTCTATCGCTTCAAACACTTCAGGATCAACACCCTCAGCATGTAGCGCATTTTCAATGACGCCTATTTTTAGACCTTCTTTTATTTTGCCATCCAGCAATTGCGTATAATCTTTTTTATCAACAAATACACTTGAAGAATCTTTAACGTCATGCCCTGCAATAGCCGATAACACTAATGCATTATCTTTTACCGTACGAGTAGCGATACCAATTTGGTCTAATGAAGAACCGTAGGCAACTAACCCATTTCTTGAAACTAATCCATAAGTTGGCTTTAAACCAACAATACCACAAAAAGCGGCGGGTTGGCGAACTGATCCACCAGTTTCAGACCCTAAAGCCCATGGTACAAATCCGGCTGCAACTGCAGCAATTGAACCGCCGCTTGAACCGCCCGGTACACGTTCTAAATCCCAAGGATTTTTTGTTTTTTGAAACGCTGAAGTTTCTGTTGAACTGCCCATTGCAAATTCATCTAAGTTTGCGCGGCCTATTAAAAATGCGCCTGCTTTTTTTAAACGGGCAACTGCAGTAGCATCATATGTTGCTACAAAATTTTCAAGTATTTTTGATGCACAAGTTAATTTTCTATTTTTTTGGGAAATATTATCTTTGATAATACCAGGAATAGCCGATAAAAAACCATTACCCGCTTCTTTTAAAATCGATTCTTTATCGAATACTTGAAGCGCTGAACCAATTTTATTATCATACTTTGCAAAGCGTTTTAAATAATAATCTAATAGTTCTTCAGGAGAAATTTCTTTTTTATCAAGTTTTTCTCGTAGTTCACTGATAGTTGCAAATGCCAACGAGTTCATGTACATCCTTATTTATTTTCAATAATTTTTGGAACAACAAAATAATCTTGCTCGCGTTCAGGAGCACGTTCTAATATAGGTTCGGGATTAGTTTTTGCCACTACATCTTCTCGTAATACATTTACATTTTGATTTGATGGTTGCTCGATATCACCAGCGACTACTTCGCGTACACGCTCAGCATAAGTTAATAAATCTTGAATTTGTTTAGCTAATGGTGCTATTTCATGTTCATCAAGCCGCAATTGTGATATTTGTGCTATTTTGAGTAATTCTTCTTTAGAAATTTTTGTCATATTTCACCTAACTAAATTGCTTTTTGCTTCCATCGTTCACCACGAAATCGATAGATATATACAAGACTCATTAATCCATTACCGATATAAAAAGATCCATAAATAAATAAAAATTTGAGCATTTGATTTTCAATCGTCAAGTGCGCAAGAAAATATGATACCGGAACAAAATACGCTAAAAATATGAATAAACGTGTATACATAACAATTTTAACGTTTGCAGCACCCCGTAAAGCTCCCGATAAAATCAATTGTAGCAAATCAAAAAACACAAGTACACTGATAATCGGAAAAATTTTTGTTGAAAAATCAGTAAATTTGCCTTTTTGATCAAATATTTGAATAAAAAACTTTGGATTTAAAGAAAACACAACCAATATTGAAAATACAAATAGAGAAGCCATCAGAATGGTTTTTTTAATGTTTGATTTTATTCCCTGCCAATTACCAATACTATAAGCATTACTAACTAAAAACGTAATTACTTGCGCAAAAGCACCGGCCGGCTGAATAGCTAATCGTTCTAAATCTTTGATAACACTATAGCTCGCGATTGCATATTTGCCCATTGGATTGATTAAATAACCCAACCAAATATAAGCAGCCGCAAAAATTGCTTTATCAAGCACTACCGGCCAACTTAGTTTAAAAATTGAAACAATATGATCCCAATGTGCCAAATGCGTAAATAAATAAATGCCATATTTTCTATTTTCCGCATCAAACAATACATATCCAATTGCTAAAATAAGCATTATTGCGTATTGAAATACCGACGCCCATGCCGAACCCATTAATCCCAAAGCTGGTAATCCAAAATGCCCAAAAATAAGCCCGTAATCTAAAACCAGAAAAATAAGACCTCCAATTAAAAAAATTTGCATGGGAATTCTTGGCTTTTTTATGCCACGCAAAAAACCAATACAGGCAAAAAATACAAACATACAAAAGAGCGCAATGGCTTTTAAACGTAAAAACGGTACCCCAAATGCAATCATTTTTGGTGGCACACCATATAACAAGTAAATCCAGTAAGCACTATAATAAAGCATCAGCGCTATAGAACCCCCAACGATACAAGTTATCCAAAAAGAACTTGCTAATGAATGCCCTACTTGCTTATATTCTTTTTTGCCATTATATTGGCCAACCAAAATAACCGTGCCAATAGAAAAGCCTTCGGCTGCTTTAATAATAAAATGTATAAGTGTATTGGTAACCCCCACAGTAGCATATAAAGAGGTCGATTTTAATCCTGCAATCCATCGAGTATCAATCAGCGGAATAAGCGCATACAAAACAAGCGCGGTAATAAACTCAGGGAAAAAATAAGAAAGAATTTTTCCATATGATTCGCCATTACTCACATCAAAAATACCTTCCGCATAACTTTCAACTAATGATTTTTTGCGCATAGCATTGTGCGACTTATTAAGCGCTTCATTTTGGGTTAAATTATTCACTCTCTCTCCTTTTTATTGTGCACTAAAAAACACAAATTTTCGTTTTCTATTGCCAACTTTATAATGTTTCTCTTTTTTTATAAATGGCAATTCCTTATCCGCCGGTTGCCAATCAGTTGATGCCCAATAAATTAATTGAGCTTTTTTGTAAATACAACCAGGTTTAAACATTCTAAGTAATTCACTCGGTGCTAAAGAAGCGCGTGCACAAAAAATATCAATTGGATATTCTGTTTTTCTTAAAAAAGTACGCCAATCTAAACGAACGATTTCAATATTTTCAAGACCTAAAGTTTCTATTACTGACTCTAAAAATTGTATTCTTTTATAACTCACTTCAATTAATATAAGCGCCAAAGAAGGATAAAAAATTTTCAATGGTAATCCGGGAAATCCAGCGCCGGTTCCTATATCAGCAATCATTGATATCTGCTGAAAATCAACATAATCTTTAATCTGTAACGAATCCTGAAAATGATATAACAGCGCATTTTTTACTGTAGTAATAGCAGTTAAATCAATACGCTCATTCCATGAAAATAATTCCAAAAGATATTGTTTAAATTTTTGTGCTTTATCAGCATCAATTTTTTCATCTATAATAAATTGTTCAAACAAACGTTCTTCTTGTGGGTTTAATTTATACATTATTTAAACCTTTCTTTTCAAACCATAGATTTTGTATTTTCAACTCTGTTAATCTACCCATATGAAAACTTCTATAAAGTAGGATACTAATGAAACAAAGTATTCGCTTTTCTATTTTGCTTGTACTAATAGTAGGGTATCAGAATACTACTAGTATTAATATTATTACCTTTTTTATTCGTCCTTATCCAAAAACAGAAAAAATAGATAACGATGATAATGCTATGCATAAACTAACTATTCCTGGAAAAACAATAGGTAAAATACTTAAAAAAAATTACTTAACATTTAGCCCTGAAGGTATTTTTAGTACTTATACTGGTTATTTAGCAATTTCCAATTTTAATGGCCAAATTATTTTTCCTCGCAAACATCAAAAAGATATATTTAAAATACTTATCACTGAAAAAATAACGCCTATTATGATGATTGGCGCTACGGTACATCATTGGGAATTAAATCCAACCGTACCAGCACAATTATTTGTTATCGAACGCGAACAAAATCCTGAAACAAAAGAATATTTTTGGAATACTACAGAAATTGATTTGCCAGAAAACAATATAATATCACTTGATACTATTGTTATTTTTAGTAAACCACAAAATATGTTTATTCCGCTTGGCAAAAAGCTGACAAATAAAAATCCTCAAATTTATTTACCTGATATGTATGCAAAAAAATCAATAAATTTAATAGCGCGCGCATTATGGTTATTAACCATTAAACACTTTTTTAGCCCAATAGATTATACTGTCAAAAAGCAGTCTGATACATATTTTTCAAAGCAAATTACTTCAAAATAAACTAAAAATAATGCTATGCTAAGGGTACCTTTTTTCAAATGCTTTTAATATTGGTACACTGCTAGAACATAAATGAATTTTGTGTATATGAAGGGTTCGTATGAAAATTCAAATTTCTTTTGATTTAACTGATTTAGATAAAGCACTTTCTATTGCTACAAAAGTCGCTCCTTATGCGGACTCTCTTGAAATAGGTTCAATTCTCATTTATAAATATGGTTTACATGCCATTGAACAATTTCGCAAAGAATTTCCTGATAAAGTGTTGCTTGCTGATGCAAAAATAGTTGATAACGGCAAAAATGCAGTAACAATATTAGCAGAAGCAGGAACTAATTGGGTAACTGTCATGGCAGGAACCCGAAAGAATATTATCCATTCAGTAAGCACTACAGCACATGATCTTGGCAAACAAGTAATGCTTGATCTTCTTGATTCTTGTTCTTTAGGACAATCTGCCCTAGAAGCAAAAAGTATGGGTGTTGATGCGCTCTTATTACATCGTCCTCATGATGAAGAAGATGCCCTTAAATTCATGGATACATGGGATATGGTAAAAGGCAACTCATCATTACCAATATATGTTTCGGGGAAAATTACCGCAGATAATATTGATAAAATGAGGCTTCTTAAACCTGATGGCATTGTTATTAGTAAAGCAATAACAGAAGCAGAAAATCCGGAAGACGAAGCTAAAAAATTCAAGCAAGCATTAAGCTAAATTTATATTTACTGCTCTCCAAGCCATTCTTCTGCGGGCGCATTGATACTGCCACGTTCAGCAGAAATTGCTTTAAAAAATTCGGCAAATCGTCCTTCAGGAGATACGCCGCTTAAATAGTATTCTATATATATTTTACCAAATGATAAAAATAACGTATTGGCCCATTTTTGAATTGCTAAATAACCAATCATACGCTCAGTTGAACTTGCCGCCGTTATTTTTTTACTAAATTGTTCAAAACCACCATTTATAATTGTTTTGAAATCAGAACGAATAATTACTTTTTTGACTTCATCAAATGTTTCAAATGATAGATTATTTTGTTTCATATATGCATCAACGAGCTCCGCTGCTTTTTTGGTTTGCTCAGAATAATCTGCTTGCCCATTCTTTGTTTCTCTAAAAATATTTGCCCATGCTGAACAATCTTGATAATAGATTAATGCATCAAGCAAGGTTGTTCGTAATTGTTCAAATTTTTCGCACTCAGCAGGGCTCGCTAATGGGGATGGGCAAATTTGAATCTTGCCTACTAGTTGTTCTAAAGTTATTTCTTGTTGATCTATTTTTAAAGGTGCTAACAATGCTTGCCGATATTGCATCATATTATCAGTAGATCCTTCAAATGCGGCACGTAAAAATTTGATACTTATTTCAGAAAGTTTTTGTGGGTTTATATTTTTCATTGCTTTTATTGCCGCAATCGCAATTTTATAATAACGTAATGAGCCAAAATTATTTCCTTGTTTTATAAGTAAATCGCCTGCATTAATAAATGGTTGTGCAATTTTTAATTGTAATTCATCAACACGGTCAGGTTCTAAGGCTCGTGCCAATTGATAAAAATTCATAAGTTCTGCAAGCACGCCACTCCATGAACCTCGAGCTCCAGCAAAATATTCAAACGCTTGCGGATTGCCAATTAAAAATAGTTGAGCAGTATCACCGAGTAATATATAATTTTCACTTAATAGTTGATTAACTTTCTCAAGCACATTGTTATTTTTTTTGTAAAAATTAGCACCTAGTTGGTAGTAAGTAATAATGACGTCTTTTATATATCCCTTAATAATCGCATATGAATCAATAAAATCAGCTAATTTTACATGCATATTTTCTTTATTAATTTTTTTTATTGCAACAATATCTTTACGCGCTTTTTCAAGCTGATTTAATTCTTCAACATTCATCATTGGATCAATCGTATTTACATTTCCTCCATTCAATAGGAAATCAACTCTTTTTTTTGCCAAATAAGCTGCTGAAAGATAAGCATTACCCAATTTATCATTCATTTCTTGATAAATATCTTGTTGGCCACCAGAAACTAATAATTGTTGGCCATATTGTATATTTTTAACTGATGGATCAGCGAGCTTTTGCGTCCAAAAATAATAAGTATAGGCCATTGGATATCCACGATATGGTAATTCAGACATTGGCGTTTGATTTAATGGCGGCACGGCGAAAGTTGGTTGGTATAAGATTGATAACAAATAAGTATCACCCATCGGTGATTGGCGTAATTGTAAATGAATAGAGGATTTCTGTTGTTGTATTCTTTGATTAAGCATCTCTCTAAATGTATTTGCTTGTGCAAGTATATCAGTCACAACTGATAGCTGTTCTTGAGATACATTTGGTGCACTTCTTAATTGCAATTCTGGCGTAAAAACATTAAAAAATGCTATTCCCTTATCTTTTAAAATATTGCCTACATATAAAAGATAGGCATATACTTTTAATGTTTCTTCTGCCTGCTTTAATCCCTCCTTTGTTGGATTTTTTGCAAGATTTTGCAAATTAATTGGCAACGGAAAATAATCAGGTAATGGTTGTATAAAATTATAAATTTCGTATCGTTCAGGGACTGATAATCCCGCAACATTAACTTCTTTTATGCCATGCATATCTTCTTTATGTGGAATAACTAATTTTTGATAAGAATTTATCAAGGAACGCGTGTATGCTAAATCCCCTTTATTCTTAACCTCATCCGCTTTTAATGGATTATCAATTTTTTGATAATAACTTTCTGCTTGATAATAAATAGGGTATGCTTGTTCATAATTATTCTTATCAAATAATGAATCAGCCAATTTTTTAAATGCTTCAGCAAACATAGCATCCGGATAAGAAATAGTAATTGATAATTCTGCTTTATTATTCATAGGTTTTAATTGATAAGTAATGTTGCCTGAAGCATTATCAATGTTTTTTTCAAATAAAATAAATTGTTTCTGATCTTGCTGTGGTGCCAATGCCGTAATAATTGATTGCTGCGTATTTAATACTTGATCAAATCGCTCAAACCATCGAGTAATATTTTTTGTGTCAGATTTTAATGTTTCTATATCTTGCGTTATCGTTATTTTTTTAACTAATGCTTGAATGGTATTGAAAAATGGTTGGCTTAAATTTTTTATTTTTTTGAATATCGCATTGCGTTTTTCATCTTCTTTATCTTTAACATAGATAACATATTGGCGATAATAAATTAATGCGGTACCAATATTTGGATAATACAATTCTGATACATTTTGCTTGTATTGTTCGGCATATTCGGAGATTACGCGTAAATAATCACCGCGAGCTTCTGCTTTACCGAATTGCCAAGCGGTTAAATATTTTTGTAATACATCTTGCCATATATCATTCGCTTCACTTGTATAACCATTATTATCTTTTGATTGCCAAGCATCTTGAGTTAATTGTAATACATTTTTTTCTTGCGTTTGCGCAGCTTCGTATAGTGCCATAACATTTTCTTTTGTTTCTGAAATTGCTTGCAATTGTTCGGCTAAAAAAGCATTCATTTGTTCTGAAAGATAACGTGTTCTACCACCACTTGCTTGAATATAATATTGAAGAGCAACGAGTGGCTCCGCTTTTAATGCGCTTGCTACTTTGATATATATTCGCGCAATATGCCGATTGATCAATGTCTGAATCGTCCATACTTGGTCTTTAGTAAGTGTATTATTTAATGCTTGATCAGCGATTAAAGAAGGATAAATTAAAACATAACTCGATAAAGCTTTATTAAATATATCATCAGCATTTTTTGCAAATTGCAGTGATTGTGCATAAATAGACTTTGCCTGATTTAATCCATTAGTAGTGGCTAATGTTGCTAATCGATCTGCATTTAATACTTGTTCAAATGCTTTATTAATATTCTCAAGCACGCTTATAGAATTATCTAAAAAGGTAGTATTCTTACCGACTGCTTTAAAATAAGGTTTTGCTTTTTGATATGCTTGTGTTGCTTTTTCAATTGCTTGTGTAAATTCATCCAATATATCTTTATAATTTAAAGCTTCTTTATCATCATCAACTGAACTAATATAAGCCATATATGATTTAAATAATGCGTTATAATTTTTTAAAAAAGCAGAGAGATATGCAGCACCTTCTTTTATATTGTAATCTGCTTGCAATTGATTTTTTTTACTACTTACTTGTTGTGCATCAACTGCATCGCCACCACGCACAAAGCTTTCATACGCTTTTTGATATAAGTTAATAGCGGCAGTAATATTTTGCTGTTTTTCTGCTGCTTGCGCTTGCGCATATGATTGTTGTCCTTCTTGCAATTGTTGCGCAAAATTATTGAATTCTTGTGCATTGCTTTCATTACCCGCGATTTTATAATATTGATTTGCTTTTTTATAGGCATCAATAACAAGTGCTACTGCATCACTATTATCTTTATCTACCTTTAGGTTTTTTAAAATACTTTGTGCTCTATTAGTATAAAGTACCGCCATATAAGTATTTACTTTAGTAATCAATTGTTGAGCCGCTTTATCTTGTAGCAATTGCGTATGGGCCATCAATTCTTTATAAATTGCATAACCAATTACTAAATCTTGCTCATTAGGATCAACAACAGTAATAGACAGATCAAGCAATGCATTACCAAATGCATCAATACTCATTGATAATTTTTTTTGCTCATAATACGTCGTTACTTTGTGCGCATCATCACCAAAAAGCTTTTTCGCTTGTTGCTCAATAATCGCATCATATCCCTGAGCCAATACTGAACTTCCTTTTTGCATACCAGTTAACCGCTGGGCTAATGCAAAAAAATAATTATAATAAGGATGTTTATCTTTTTTTTGCTTAGATAATTCTTGGTACAATCTTTGTGCTTTATTAATAGTTGCAGAAACATCATCTAGAAAAAAATTAATTAATTGTTGCATCACGGCAGTTATATAGTTATTTTTATCATCAAAATTTATTGGAAAATCAATACTTGAATAAGTGGCATATAATGAAGATAATATTGTTTCATACTGTCTAGTTATTGTATTCACTTTTGCTCTATCTAAATTTCCAGTCTGTAAAAAAGTTATAATTGTTTGACGAGCAGCATCATTTGTTTTTTCAAGCGTTGGAATTATTTTACTAATTCCTTGCAACATTTTTTGTATTTTTTGTTGCATTACAATTTGTGCTGTTTCCTTTTCTTGTGCTTGTTTACTGGCTACTTGGCGTTGAATTTGATTATATTGACTTTCAATCTGCGCTATTGACCCTACAATTTGATAAGTAGATCTAACCGAATTTATCATTTGTTGCCGTGCTTGATTAATTAAAGGACTCAGTTGTGCCATTGCTTGATTTAAAGAATAATTTTTCTGACGATATTGCTGAACTACAGTATTCATTCGATTGAGAAAATTTTTATAAAGCAAATCTATTTTTTCTATTGACTGCGATACCGCTCCCTGTACTTTTTTAGCAACTGGATCAATATCTTTTTGTAGTACCGTTTGTCCTTGTTGTGGTAAAGCATCTATTTTTTTTTGCAATGCATCAACGCGGTCAGTTACATCAGTAACGGCAGATTTATTTTTTTTATATAATTCTTGTAAATCACTAAAATATTTTTGTAAATCAGGCGGCGTTTGTTGTGAAAATAGATTAAATGATAAAAAATACAATCCTACCAATAAAATAGGTGGCCGCAGCTTCATGCATATCCTTTTTTAATTTAATCATAACATTACTATGCAAAAGAAAGTAAAAACAAGAAATTAAAGTTAATTTTTAATAGTTAAAGCGTTTATAAATCCAGTAACCGATTGCTGGCAATGCTAAACTAAGAACACTGTATTTTGATTTAAAAGGATTAAATTGCTAAATTCTTGATTTTGTTTTTTCATTATCGATTGAGTCAACATCTGTATGAGTCGTTTGTTTTTCAAATGGTTTAACTTCTTTTTGGTTAACTTTGGCTAAAACTTCATCATTAGGTTTGGTATTAGATTTTTGACTTAAAAATTTTATGGCATCATTGTATTGATCTTGAGCATCTTTTCTTCTTCGGCTGCTTTTTCAAGCAATGTAATAATTTCTTGAAAATTCCAACGTTTAGCAAAATCTAAAGGAGTCCAGCCCTGGGTGTTTTTACTATCTACTTGAGCACCATTTGCAAGCAATAGCTTAACAACTTCAGGATAACCATTGTATGAAGCCGAATGTAAAGAAGTCCAGCCCTCGGTGTCTTGAATATCTATTGGAGCACCATTTTCAAGTAATAGTTTAACCACTGCACGATAACCATAGAATGAAGCCAAATGCAATGGAGTCTTGCCATAGTTGTTTTTAATCTTTAGAATTCTATCTATAATTTCTTTAGTCGATTTTGAATCATTATCCATAAATATTAATTGATCCTCTGAATGAGCAAAATTTTTGATAAGTATTTCTTTTATTTCTAGCTTTCTTTTTTTCCATAAATAGTTTTCTTTTAAAGAAAGTTTTGGATTAACATTTGAGAAATGATCATTTAATTGATTGGGCTTCTGATTAATTACCATATTAATTATATTATTAAATCTTTTACAAATTAATTTACTGTTGTTTAATTCTTTTATCGATTCATCTAATGCGGTACAGTTTTTTGGATTATTGAATTCTTCTTTAGATATTAAATTTAAAGCGATAATATTTAGTATATCACTAGGTAAATCCATAAGACTGGGAGAATTAGATTGCTCCATAGCATTGACAATGTTTCCTAAAAAAATAGTTAAAAATAAATAAAGAGCTTTTTTCATTTTTTGCCTTTTATAGTTAAATTTCATAATCTTATTCAATTATAAAATAATTCTGCAAAGAGTAAAGGAAAATAGTGAGTTTTTACAAACTAGAGGTTTTTTAGTCTATAAAAGTCATTAATTTTGTAATTTTTTCTATACTAATATTTGATAAACTCAATGCATCTTTTGCATAATTGAGGCTGATTCATATATTGCTCCTTCTAAAAAAATTACTCGGAAAACAAGTATTAATCAAAATAATACAATTAATTGATCATATTTACTTTCATTTTTAATTTGCTATGGTAATTGCAAAGGATAGTAAATGAAGTTATTATATTTTGTTTTTACATTATTTTTATTCACATTACAAAACAATGCTCAAAAATCTTTATCTTCTGATTGCGCTAATGGAACAAAAAATAATTGTTCTTGGTTCCATTCCTGGCATGAGAAAAATTCATTATTTCCTGAAAAAAAAGAATCTTGTAATGCAATAAAATATCAATTTGCCGAGCATCAACATGTTTTAAGACCAAAATTACCAAAAGTACTGCACACTAATTCAAATATAATTCCATGGAAAATTCCTGATGCACCAATTTCTCCATTACCACGATTAATGGGTAAACAAATGGGCACGGTAGAAACGCTTGGTATTCCTCCACTTGGCTATGAATTGGATGGCAATGTGAAAGTGTTTCATCTAGTTGCACAGCCAATAGAAAAATATATCACTGATGGCAAAAAACCGGAATATTATGATTTAGTTCCAAAAGAAAATAGAGTAATGCATGGACACCATGAACCAATAATTCAGAAAATTAAATGTTGGGGTTATAATGGCACAACGCCTGGCCCAACTATCGAAGCATTTGAAGGTGATCGTATTCGTATTGTTTTAAAAAATGAATTACCAGAACCAACTTCAATTCACTGGCATGGTATTGAAGTACCCAATAATCAAGATGGTGCCGCGCCAGAAACACAACGGCCAATTTTACCTGGTGAAACTTTTACTTATGAATTTACGCTCTATCAATCCGGCACGCTTATGTATCATTCTGGCTTTAATATTATGAAACAAGATCATTATGGATTGCATGGCATGGTTGTTATTCATCCAAAAAAATATGACAATCCGATCGATCGTGATATTGCTATATTTTTACAACAATTTAGACTTTTACCTGGTAATGATTTTCCTGATTTAATTAGTAATAAATTTAATTGGTTTACCTTTAATGGTTTTTCTGCACCAAGCATTCCAACTATTAAAGTAAAACAATATCAACGCGTACGCATACGTTTTGCTAATACTATTATGGATGCTCATCCAATTCATATTCACGGTTATGTTTGGGAAGAAGTTGGTACTGAAGGCGGGCCCATTCCACAATCGGCACGTAAAAAAGGATCGACTATCCAGGTTCCTTCCGGAACCACCCGCGATGTAGAATTTGTGGCATGGAATCCAGGCTTATGGCGTTTGCATTGTCATATGCTGCATCATGTAGTTAATGCACATACTGATTTGCCAATGGGCATTATGCCACACGGCGGCATGTTTACATTAATACATGTTGAACCAAAAGATCCAAATGCGCCATGGCAACATCCAAAAGAAAAAGAAGTATATCATGAGATATAACTCACTTTTTTTAATAACGTTTTTATTATTATTAAACGGATGCACACCGCTGCGCATACAAAAAGAATATAAAAGATTAGAATGTAAAGCAGAACAACATGTTAATCTTGATCTTTCTTTTTGCCAAGAACAAAAAACGCCTGTTGCAGATCCATATTCTTTAACGAAAAAACAAGCTATCGCTTTTGCTTTAGAATATAACAAAAATTTACAAGCACAATTAATAGATTTAGGTATAGCCAAAGCTGATTTAGTACGTGCAGGTTTTTTTACTAATCCACATCTTGAAAGCGTTTTTAAATTTCCCGATTCCGGTAATCAAGCAAATCTAGAAATTGTCGGCACCATGAAATTATCAGATTTTTGGCAAGTGCCAATTCGCAAAAATATTGCCTATGATGATCTTGAAATAATGACCTTATCGCTTATTCATACTATTTTACATATCACAGTAGAAACTAATTATGCCTATAATGACTGTCTGTTTCAAGAAGCACGATTAATATTGATCACTGAACTATATAATAAAATAAAAGAACTGCGTGACCGCCTTATATATCGTCAAAAATTTGGCTTTCAATCTTATTTTGATTTGCATGTGGCCAATGCAATGGTAGGTAGATGGCAAGCCGAAGTAGTTAATCAACAGATGATGTTGCAAAATAGTTACATTCATTTGCGCCAGCTTTTAGGATTACCTATAACTGAAACTTTCTTAAATTTGAGTGATACTTTAATTGATTCAACATATGAAATCCCATCAATTACCGCACTGGAAGAATATGGTATGCAGTATCGCCCTGAACTTGGTATAGCATTTTTTAATATTGAAAAAGCTAAAGATCAATTATCACTGCAAAAAGCAAAAATTATCGATAATGTAAATGCCGGCTTTACTTACGAACGTGATTTTGAACGAGCAAAAGGCTGGGGACCAGCATTAAGTTTTGATATTCCTATTTTTGATACAAAATATGCACAAATTGCAAAAGCAAAACAAGAAGTTAAAAAAGCAAAAAAAGTTTATTTGGCCCAAAAACAAATGAGGATGGAAGAAATTTATCATGCTTTTAATCTATTTCAAGCAAAACAACAAGAAGTAATAATTTATCAAGAAACTATTTTACCAGCACAGCAAAAAGCTATCGATTATGCCGCAAAATATTTAAATCGGATGCAATCAAATATGAAATTGCTTTTAGAAGCAGAAATTACTTTTTATGAAGCGCAACTTGCAAAACTTGCCAAACAATTCGAACTATCTCAGGCCTACGTTTCAGTCCAAAAAAGTATCGGGAAGCTATTATAACTATATTTGAAAGTAAACCTTAAAAGCTCCTATTCATTGTTTTCATTTGAAAATCATATCAGAAAATCAAGCCTTGTGCCATTTTGCTTGTTTTGCTCACCGTTGACAAATAGACAATTAAATATATAATTAATAATAAATACTCATTCCGTTTTTCATTTGTTCTATTTTTTGGGGGAAAATCATGAATTTTAAACGATTTATATACTTGCATATATTCATTTATTTTTTCTCTATTAGCTTTTGGCATTTTTCTTCTTTATTTTGTACAGAAATCTCTTTTCAATATTTATCTGAACATATTAATAAAGCAATGTATTTTGAAAAAATGAAAAGTTACACCAAAAATTATCTCCCTGTATGTTTCCCTATTAAACCCGTTTTATTAGATTTTCACCAAGCAAAAGAAGATAGTGAAAAAAATAAAACCGTTGAACTAGCCTTACATGAAATACTTAATGAAAATTTAACAGCATCAAGGCCTGTCTCAATAAAATTAGTAAGTGATAGTTGCTGTCATGCATTTGAATTGCATTATGAAAAAGAACTTAAAATGTATAATAACATATTTTCAATTTCTTATGATCCAATTTATGCAAAACATTTCACCAAAGATGAAATTAAATTTGCTCTAACCCATGAAATTGGTCATATAGATCAACTAGATGAAACTAGGGACGCCAATTCTTTAAAAGACATTGTCAATCGATTATATGAAGAAATATACTGCAGAGGAAATTACCTAGAAAAAGCATATGTCTTTAGTATGTATTTAAAATTACTTTTTTTTCTACACTTATGGAAAGCTCAGATAACAAATATATTACAGTCTACCGAATTACGTTCAGATCTGTATTCTCTCATAATAACTAAAAATTGTGATGCCGCTATCAGTTTTTTTAAAAAAGACAAGCAAGAAAAACAATTTCAATATCTTTTAGATATCGTTTTAAAATCTAGTTGGTTAAGAGATCAAAAAATTTCTGAAAATCAAGTATCAAGTGAAATGAAAAAAATACTAAATTCACTAGATTCATTCATAAGGCAAAACAAAAATACCAATAAAAAGATCGAGCAAGTACAGACTGAGCTATTTGAACAATATAGAAATAATTTTTTACAAGATAAACAAAATCAACATGTTATTGATGAAAAAAAATTCAATAGAGAATTTAAACAATTAAAAAAATATTACTTTCCCACTACATTTTGCGATTATGTAAAACAAAAAATCAGGAATCTTTTCTTTCCTCAAATAAAAACCCATCCTTCTTTTAATAAACGAATAGCAGCTATAGAAAAATATAGACAAGAAGGTGATATTATTTTAACTAATGCAATTAAGGAAATTAATGAAGTTGATTAATTTTATTATTTCATTTTAAATTGATCTTCGTATAAACGCTTTAATTCCGCAATAGTTGTTGATTCTTCAGGTCCTTTATCGGGACGATAGCCCATAAAGCGTGGAAAGCGAAGCGCATAACCTAATTTTTCTTTTGTTTTACCCGCCGTATGTAATGGTGATAAGGTAATCTCATCAGCACGAATCATACAAACTAATTCAGGATAAACCCATGTATCAGGATAAAGTTCTTTTGCACTTACTACATTTTTTGGTTTTTCATCAGTTTTAATGGCATCACATTTTTTCTTGAGTTCTTTCCAACCTTCATCAGTTAAACCGGTACCAATTTTTGCAACTGTTTCAAAATGATCTTCATTTTTATTATAAACGCCGACTAAAAACGCACCAATACCAAAAGTCGCACGTTTTCCAGAACCGGCATAATAACCAAGAATGACACAATCTAGCGTATCCTCTAAATGTCCTTCTTCTTGGCGCTTAAATTTAATCCAATTAAAATTACGCTTGCCCGGTTGATAAATGGCATCCGGTTTTTTTACTACGATACCTTCTAATCCAATATCCATTTGTTTATTAAAATATTCTTCTAATTCTTTTGCAGAATTAATTACAACTTCACCGATTACTTGAACTTTATCTCCTTTATACCCTTGCATAACGCCTAATAATTTTTGGCGTCGATCTTCATGCGTTTGATCGAGATATTGTTGGCCATCAAGATACAGCAAATCGAAAAGATATACCCGTAGTGGAAATTCGGATATCGCTTGTTCAATACCATGCTTCCGTTTACGTTTTACTGTTTCTTGAAAAGGTAAAAAAGTTCCCGTATTTGGCTCATATGCTATCGCTTCGCCTTCAGCAATCATTGTTTGAATATTAAGATCTAAGAGTGCTTCAACTAAATCAGGAAACATATGAGACATATCAATTAAGTGACGAGAAAAAAATTCTACACGTGGCTTTATGGTTGTTTTATCAATATGAATTTGAATTCGAAATCCATCTAATTTTGGTTGCGCTACGCAGTTGCCTAATTTTTTAAAAATATCTTGGGCAGTAGGCATCCGTTCTGCAGCTGCTGGCCTGATAGGAATGCCAACATGAATCTTCATTTTATCAAGCGCTTCGATCCCTTCAGCTTTAAGTGTTGAAGCAATTAAACCAATATCAACACAAATATTATACGCATGCTCAATACGCTTACGTAATGTTTTGTTACCAACTTCCATCCAGGAAAGCGCATCGATTATCGTCATCTCAGAAAAACCAAGCCGTAAAGTACCTAATATAATGCGCACAATAAATTTCGCCGATAATGGCTCAACTTGTTTGAGTAATTGTAAGGTTCGTGTTGCTTTTGCTTCTTGAGATCCCTCGCCACCGATTGCTTCAATTGCGCATAACTCATCATATACTTGCAATACGGTTAAATATTTCTCTGGTTGATAAGTAGCATGTTCAGTTATTACAATTCCCAAATCACCGAATTTTCGTGCATCTTGTGTTACTTCTTTTATTGGTAATGAAAGTAAATCAGCTAGCACTTTAATTAAACTTTTTTCAGCTAAATTAAATTGAGTTCCTTGATATGGCGGGCGTAATAAGCCAAGAGAAAGATTACAAATAATGCCAATTTCTTTATCGGTTGTTTGTAGGAATAACTCTGCTAAAAGTTTTGTCATTTCAATACGAGAATTTTCCGCTTCAATTTTTTCAAATTGTTCAGCAACTTTCTTAAACTGCATTGACATTCTTACCTAACTTTTTTTCGAATTATTATTTAAAAATTTTCTTATATTTTCTTTATGCCGATAAATTCCCCACATACTCATCCCAGCCATCAGACAACTTAATGATATATCAACTTGTTGCCATGCAATTATTACGAACACACTTACAAGAGATATAATTGAAGCTAAACCAACTGTTTTAGTTGCGATTAAAACACAAAGCCATATCGCTAATAAAATAGGTATCAAAGAAGGAATCAGCGCTAACATAATACCAACGCTTGTTGCTACCCCTTTTCCACCCCGCCATTGAAAAAAAATTGAATAACTATTGCCCAAAACAAGGCCAATTGCTGCAAGAATTTGTATATTTTTAGTAATATCAAAATATTGTATTATTTTTAGCAAACTAAATGCTTTACCAGCATCTAATAAAAAAACTAAAAAAAAGTATCCAATGCCCAGTAAGCGCGCAACATTCGTTGCACCGATATTTCCAGAGCCTTTTCGTGAGATATCTTTAATACCATTAAAACGTGCAATCCAGGCACCAGAAGGGATTGCTCCAATTAAATAACTTGATATAAAAATAATACTAGTTAAAAGTACCCTCATATATCCTCAAATTAACTTCTTTCAAAAATTTTCTTAAATAAAAATAAGCAGAACCCAATGTCAAAATCAAGGCAGCACTAAGTAATATTGTTTCAAATACTGTCCACCAATAATTTTCAATCCATAGTGGTTTTAATATCAACATAGTTAGATAGAGCATCTGCACTCCGGTCTTTGCTTTGCCAAATGAAGAAACATCGATACGTACTTTATTTTCTAATGCAAGAATACGTAATCCCATTATAAAAAATTCACGACCAATAAAAATAATTGCCCATAAAAAAAAGATACGATTAATTACAAGCAACCCCACAAGCGTTGAAAACAAAAGAAATTTATCCGCAATAGGATCTAAAACTTTACCTAATATTGATTCTTGTTGCCATTTACGTGCTAAATAGCCATCAAAAAAGTCACTTAAACAAAAAAGAATGAAAATTAATGCAATCAAAATTTGTATAAAATGGGAAACATATGGCGATACATAAATTAACAATAGCGGCATCAAAATTGGTGCAATTATTAGACGAGATAGCGTTAAAATAAGAGGAGCAGTAAGATTATATTTTTTCATTATTTTTTGGTGGCGACGCGAGGATTCGAACCTCGGACCTACGGATTATGATTCCGCCGCTCTGACCTACTGAGCTACGCCGCCAAGTTATTTGCTTATATTATATACTAAATACTTAATTTTTGAACATTAAATGTTGAAAGTAATAAATTAAATAAAGATCGTAAAAAGAATAAACCGGTAATTAATGTTGCAATGATACCGACCATCATAGTTACTGCAAATCCTTGAATTGGACCTGTCCCAAATTTATACAAGACTGCACCAACTAAGAATGTAGTAATATTTGAATCTAAAATAACAACCATCGCATCAGAAAAACCAAGATCTACTGCTTTTCGAATTGTTATGCCTGTCGCCAATTCTTCTTTAATTTTTTCAAAAATTAAGATCGAAGCATCAATTGCCATACCAGTTGTAAGTACCATGCCGGCAATACCTGGCAACGTTAATGTCGCTCGTAACCATGCGAGTGCAAGCATAATCACTAAAAGATTATAAAGCAGGGTTAAAAATGCAAAAAATCCTGAAAGCTTATACATAATTAAACTAAAGAAGAATAATAATACGAGGCCAAACAAGCATGCCATTAATCCGGCATTAATCGATTCTTGACCTAAAGTTGGCCCAATTTGGCGCTCTTCTTCAAAAGTAACTGGAGCCACAAACGCGCCGGACTTAAGCAAGCTTGCTAATTGCGCGGCACCTTCTTGCGTGAAATCACCATGAATATAACCTTCAGCACCAATTTCAGTTGAAACGCGCGGTGCAGAAATAACTATGCCATCAAGTATTACCGCAAGATTTCGATTATAATTTTTTCTGGTTAATTCGCGGAACTTTTCCCCACCTTCGGGAGAAAATTTAAAATGAACTACAATTTCTGTACCAGTTTGACCACCAAAGCCAGTGTAAGCATCTTTTAATAGGCGCCCTGTTAAATCAGTATATTTTGGTACTAGATAATAAGTATGCCTATCTTTACCTGGAATAATTTCCATCCCATCTGGCAATTCACCATCATATTCATCAAGAATTTCGTCTTCACTGCCAGCCATACGTTCTATTAATTTAATCTCAAGCAACGCAGCTTTACCGATCATCGCCTTCGCTTTTTTAGGGTCATCCACATTAGGTAATTCGATAATGATATTTTTTTCACCCTGTGGTGCAATAGTAATTTCTCCTAATACTCCTAATCGGGTACGTAAAACATCAATATTGCTATGTACAGCCCATTCTCTAATTTTTTGTGCAACGACATCTTTTAACGAAACCTTGAGCGTAGTATCTTCAATAACCGTTTTTAATGCATTATCTTTTTCACCAATAAATTGAGCGGCATCATTAACTGCATGAACCGAATCAAACTTATAAATAATATGATTATCTTGAATACTATGTGATTTTGGGCCCTCAATATTGGCCTTTTTCATTTGGTTTATTAATGACTGCATTTTATCGTACATTTCAGCTTCAATAGCCTTTTCTGTTTGTACCGATAATGTTATGTAAGTGCCACCCACCAAATCGATACCAAATTTAAGCCTATCAGGCCTCAATTGAACACGACCATCTTTGAAGGTAAATAAATAAAACAAACCTAAAGCTGCGATGATTAGCCAACCAAAGAAAGCGGACGTAAAAAAATTACGTATGGAAAGATTCATTAAGTGTTCCTTTCTGTTTATCTTACCTACTCACCAATTTTCAAAAATTTATCTATTTTGAACATTATAATCAGTTTTTTTGCATATTTCTATAAGATCTATGGAATCTATATCGAAAGTACAATTGGTGCCGAAGAGGGGACTCGAACCCCTACAGGATTTCTCCCACAGCCACCTCAAGGCTGCGTGTCTACCAATTTCACCACCTCGGCATTATTTAAGCATCGAAAATGTACCAGATTTCTCGTGGTTTATCAAATATTAGTATAGCAAAAATTATAAAAAATTAATGACTTTTATAGACTAAAAAACCTCTAGCTTGCAAAAACTCACTATTTTCATTTACTTTTTATAAAATTATTTTATAATTGAATAAGATTATGAAATTCAACTATAAAAGGCAAAAGATGAAAAAAACACTTTATTTATTCTTAACTATTTTTTTAGGGAACACTGTCAATGCCATGGAGCAATCTAATTCTCCACTGATGAAGCTACCCAATGAAATGTTAATAAAAATTTTGTCTTTTACTGATTTTATAGATAAAGAAAAATTCAATGATCCAAAAAACGTTACGGATTTAGATGAATCAGTAAAATTAAAAAACCTTAAATTAGTTTGTAAAAACTTTAACACTGCTGGCACCGCATTAATCAACATAAGCCTCAAAAACTTAGAATCATATAATTCTGACAACCAATTCTCAAATGTTAACCAAGAACTCTCTTTAAAAAAAAACTATTTATTGAAAAAAAGAAATCTTATCTTTCCAGAAATAAAAGAAATACTTATTGAAGTCTTTCCTTTCGTCAATGAATTAGCATTTATGGATGATGATTCAAAATCTGTTAAAGAAAGTGGCGATCAAATTATAAGATTATTTTTGGATAATTCTTCTTATTATTGCGGGCTTAATAAAACTAATATGGAAAAAATTTGGGGGCCTCTTTGTGAGAATAATTTATTTACTAATTTGAATAATATTAAAAATCGCAAACATGGCCAAACTCCTTTGCATTTGGCTTCACTTTATGATTATCCTGAAGTTGTTAAGCTATTGCTTGAAAATGGTGCTAAAGTTGATATTCAAGATTACTGTGGCGATACTCCTTTACATGGTGCTTCATTTAGTGGTCATACTGAAGTTGTTAAGCTATTGCTTGAAAATGGTGCTCCAATAGATATTCAAGATAACTTTGGCGATACTCCTTTGTATTCGGCTTCAGTCAGAAATCATCCTAAAGTTGTTAAGCTATTGCTTGAAAATGGTGCTCCAATAGATATTCAAGATAACTT
>JBBDJI010000013.1:474163-501174 GCA_040879965.1 Candidatus Babeliales bacterium
TGGCGATACTCCTTTACATGGTGCTTCAGAGTACGGTTCTCTTGAAGTTGTTAAACTATTGCTTGAAAAGGGAGCTCCAATAGATATTCAAGATAACTTTGGCGATACTCCTTTGCATTTGGCTTCAAGGAAAGGCCATCTTGAAGTTGTTAAACTATTGCTTGAAAAGAGAGCTCAAATAGATATCAAAAATAAGAATGGCTGGACGCCTTTGCGCTTGGCTTCATTCAAGGGTAAGCTTAAAGCTGTTAAATTACTTGAGGAAGCAAAAAAAAGAAAAAAAGTTACTCAAGATCAATACAATGCTATAAAAGTTTTAACCTCGAACAAAACCGGAAATGAACTCTGGCAGTGTAATTACATGCAAGCACCATCCATTGACCAACCACGAGAAAAATCAATAATTGATACAAATATAGATACAGATCCTGATAGAGACATATCAAATGAAGAAAAACAAGAAAACTTTTCTACACATGAAAAACCTAAATCGAGCATTTTGCATAATTATAATCCATTTAAATGGAAATATGCTTTTGGGTTGCCATTATTATCAATAGGTTATTGGGCTTACAAACACTTTATAACTAAATGCCATTAAAAGTCGTTTGCACTTTGCTTTGAATCTTCTTCAGCTTCTGTTCAGGTACTCCTTGTTCTAGAGAACCTTCAGCTTTATAAAGATGTTTGAATCCGATTTGGGCACCAAAATGAGATAATCCACCGTCTTTATAAAGAGAATTTAAAAAGTATTATTTTCTAAAAATTGACTATTGCCCATTGACTTTTTTGTTAAATATTTTATAATTGAATAAAGAATGTGAAATTTAACTATAAAAGGCAAAAAATGAAAAAAGCGCTTTATTTATTCTTAACTATTTTTTTAGGAAACATTGTCAATGCCATGGAGCAACCCGTTTCACCATTGATGAGCCTTCCTACGGAAATAATAACAATCATAGCTTCTCATTTAATAGATGAAAAAAAATTCAATAATCCAGAAACCTGTGCCGATTTAGATAAATCGATAGAAGATTTAAATAATGCAAAATTAGTTTGTAAAGAGTTTAATGATATCATCAATATGGTAATTAATCATAAGCCCC
The DNA here is from genome assembly GCA_040879965.1 of Candidatus Babeliales bacterium. Lineage (NCBI taxonomy): Bacteria > Candidatus Babeliae > Candidatus Babeliales > Candidatus Babeliales bacterium. The sequence goes on from JBBDJI010000013.1 coordinate 475,270, forward strand.
ATCAAAAATTTTCTTTAAAAGAAAACTATTTATTAAAAAAAATACTTATCAAAAACTTTGCTTATTCAGCCGATCAATTAACATTCATGAATGATGATTCAAAATCTACTAAAGAAATTATAGATGAAATTCTAAAGATTAAAGACAGATATGGCTCTACTCCTTTGCTTCGGGCTTCAGCCAATGGTTATCTTGAAGTTGTTAAATTATTGCTTGATCATGGTGCTGACATAGATATTCAAGATACTCCTTCAGACCAAGATTATCTCGAGATTGTCAGACTATTGCTTGCAACAGCTAATATTACAACCTACTATCGCGATACACCCTTGCATTGGGCTTCATTCAATGGTCATACTGAAGTTGTTAAACTATTGCTTGCAAATGGTGCTGACATAGATATTAAAGACAATAATGGCCATACTCCTTTACATTTGGCTTTAAAAAAAGGTCATGTTGAAATTCTTCAATTGCTTGAGAAAGCAGCAGAAGAAAAAAAGACCAAAGAAAAAAATGCTAAAGATCAATACAATGCTGCTATAAACGTTTTAAGTCAAAAAAATAATATCGGATCTAAGAAAACGCTCTGGAAACATAACCTACCTACAGTTATACAAAATAATTATTTAATACCTCATGGTGATGATCACCATGCACATTTAGATGAAAATTTAGTTAAAGTTGGCCAAGAAGAAGTTAAACCGTTTGAAAAAGAGACAACTCATACAGGTTTTGATTCAATCAATAATGAAAAAACAAAATCAAGAACTTGGCAATTTAATCCTTTTAAATCAAAATACACTGTTCTTAGTTTAGCATTGCCAGCAATCGGTTACTGGATTTATCAGCGCTTTAACTATTAAAAATTACTTTAAAAAAGGCAAAATATGAAAAAAGCACTTTATTTATTCTTAACTATTTTTTTAGGGAACACTGTCAATGCTATGGAGCAATCTAATTCTCCACTGATGAGCCTTCCTACGGAAATAATAACAATCATAGCTTCAAATTTAATAGATGAAAAAAAACTCGGCAATCCAGAAAACTGTGCCGATTTAGATAAATCGATAAAAGATTTAAATAATGCAAAATTAGTTTGTAAAGAGTTTAATGATATCATCAATATGGTAATTAATCATAAGTTCGATCAAAAATTTTCTTTAAAAGAAAACTATTTATTAAAAAAAATGCTTATCAAAAACTTTGATTATTCAAATGATCAATTAACATTCATGGATGATGATTCAAAATCTACTAAAGAAATTATAAATACAATTCTAGCTATTAAAAACAGCAATGGCGCTACTACACCGTTGCATTGGGCTTCATTCAATGGTTCTCTTGCAGTTGTTAAACTATTGCTTGAAAATGGTGCTGTCATAGATGTTCAAGATTACTGTGGCTGGACTCCTTTACATGGGGCTTCAAATAATGGCAACACTGAAGTTGTTAAATTATTGCTTGAAAACGGTGCTCCCATAGATGTTCAAGATTACTGTGGCCGGACTCCTTTACATTGTGCTTTATCCAATAGCTTTGCTAAAGTTGTTAAATTACTTGAAAAAGCAGCAGAACAAAAAAAGATCAAAGAAGAAAATGCTAAAGATCAATACAATGATGCTATAAACGTTTTAAGTCAAAAATCTGATACAGTACCCAATAAAGCACTCAATAGCTTTTAAGCCACTGTAAACACAAAGCTGTTGTTTGCTCAGAAAATAAGCATGCCGGGCCTATTCATTGACTTTTTATAAAATTATTTTATAATTGAATAAGATTATAAAATTTAATCATAAACAGGCAAAAAATGAAAAAAGCACTTTATTTATTTTTAACTATTTTTTTAGGAAATATTGTCAATGCCATGGAGCAACCAAATGCTCTCACTCTTATGGATTTACCTAACGACATATTGAACATTATCGCTTTAAATTTAATATCTAAGAAAGAATTCGATAATCCACAAGACTATACAGCATTAGATAAATCTATAGAAAAATTAAACAACAGTAAATTAATTTGTAAAAAAATTAATGATATCATTAATACGATGATTACTGAGCCTCAACAATTAAATAATCATTTCTCAAATATTAATCAAACACTCTCTTTAAAAGAAAACTATGTATGGAAAAAAAGAAAGCTAGCAATAAAAGAAATACTTATCAAAGAATTTACTTGTTCAGTTGACCAATTAACATTTATGGATGATTATTCAAAATCCACTAAAGAAATTATAGATGGAATTCTAAAGATTAAAGACAGATATGGCTGGAATGTTTTGAATTTGACTTCGCACTATGGTTATCTTGAAATTGTTAAGTTACTGCTTAAAAATGGTGCTCCAATAGATATTCTAAACAACTATGATGATACTCCTTTGCATTTGGCTTCAGCCAATGATCAGCCTGAAATTGTTGAGCTATTGCTTAAATATGGTGCTCCAATAGATATTACAAACAAAACTGGCAGAACTCCTTTACATAAGGCTTCACGCTATGGTTATTATGCAGTTGTTAAACTATTGCTTGAATATGGTGCTCCAATAGATATTAAAGACAATGATGGCAATACTCCTTTGCATTATGCTTCACGCAATGGTTATCACGAAGTTGTTAAACTATTGCTTGAATATGGTGCTCCAATAGATATTAAAGATGAATTTGGCGATACTCCTTTGCATTTGGCTTCAATCAATAATCAGCCTGAAGTTGTTAAGCGCCTTGAGAATGCAGCAGAAGAAAAAAAGACCAAAGAAAAAAATGCTCAAGCTCAATATAATACTGTTATAAAAGTTTTAAGTCAAAAATCTGATACCAGATCTAAGCAAACGCTCTGGAAATATAGCCTACCAGCAGTTATACAAGACAGCTATTTGTTACCATTTAAAAAACAGACAGCTAAAACAGATTTTGACTCAATCGATAATGAAAAAGCAAAATCAAGAATTTGGCAATTTAATCCTTTTAAATCAAAATATATTGCCCTTAGCTTAGCATTGCCAGCAATCGGTTACGCAATTTATAAGTACTTTAACCATTAAAATTAAATCACAAAAGGCAAAAAATGAAAAAAGCACTTTATTTATTTTTAACTATTTTTTTAGGAAACACTGTCAATGCTATGGAGCAATCTAATTCTCCCACTCTTATGGATTTACCCAGTGATATACTAAATATTATCGCTTTAAATTTAATAACTAAAGAATTCGATAATCCAAAAAACTGTACCAATTTAGATGAATCTATAGAAAAATTAAACAACAGTAAATTAATTTGCAAAAGATTTAATAATATCATTAATACGGTAATTACTAAGCCCCAACAATTAAATGATCATTTCTCAAATGTTAATCCAAAACTTTCTTTAAAAGAAAACTATGTATGGAAAAAAAGAAAGCTAGCAATAAAAGAAATACTTATCAAAGAATTTACTTGTTCAGCCGATCAATTAACATTCATGAATGATGATTCAAAATCTACTAAAGAAATTATAGATGAAATTCTAAAGATTAAAGACTCCCAGGGCGATACCCTTTTGCATGCGGCTTCCCTTAAGGGTTATTCTAAAATTGTTAAATTATTGCTTGAAAATGGTGCTCCAATAAATATTAAAGGCAACTGTGGCTGGACTCCTTTGCATAGGGCTTCAGGCAATCCTGCAGTTGTTCAGTTATTGCTTGAATATGGTGCTCCAATAGATATTCAAGATAACTTTGGCAATACTCCTTTGTATTGGGCTAAACGCTATGATCATCATGAAGTTGTTAAATTACTTGAAAAAGCAGCAGAAGAAAAAGAGACCAAAGAAAAAAATGCTAACGCTTAATTCAATGGCGCTATAAAAGTTTTAAGTCAACAATCTGATACCGTACCTAATAAAACGCTCTGGAAATATAATTCATCAGCAATTATACACGAACCCAGCTATTTGCTTCATTTTTTTTATCAACTTTGTTCAGCAACTAGCTCTTTCCCGATTGCTGATTCAAATGGTACCGCAGGGGTTTCGACTTTTTGTGGTGCCCGCGTAAATAAACCAGTAATAAAATTCCATGTACCACCTATGATTGTAAATGGCAACATAACAATATATTTTATCGTTGAGACAATACCAGTTGCTTTTCTTTGCTGCTCTGCTTGTTTTAATGCTTTACGAATAGCTTCTTCCTGTTCTTCTTTTTCTCGTTGCCTTTCTCGTTCTTCATCTTCTTCTTCTAATTTTGCAAAACGTTGTTTTAAATCAATGCCTTTTTCTTGTAATTCTTGGATTTCATTTTTAACTTTATCCATTTGATTGCGCATTGTTTGTAATTGATCGGTAAAATATGAAGCTAAATTGCTTGTAAAATAGCGATGAATATCTTGCATACTTTTAAAAAAACTTTCAGTTCTATAGTATAACTCTTCAGCTTTTTCATCGCTTAATATTTTTTTTATTGTCTGGAAATTACGCCATGCTTGATTTTGATAATTGTTAGCAACTTTGATTTGATCATCGACTGTTTTGACTACATTATCAATTTCATTATCCAAAGATTCAAGTGCTTGTACATCTTTTTGTAATTGTTCCACTATATTCTTTTTTTCATTGATAGTCGCTACTATTTCTCGTTCTTCAACAGTTAGATCGTCTTGCTCTTCACGCTCTTTTTGCAAATCTTCCATTAAGGAAGTAAGTACTTGATCAAGTTCACCAAGATTAAACCCGATATTTGAAGCAAATAAATCAAATTCATTATCTATTTTATTTCTCTGAATTTTATAATTTGTGCTTGCTTCTAAAATTTTAGTAAATACTGCATTGATTTGCTCAATAAGGTCAATAGTATCTTCTAGCGCTTTTCTTTTTAATAACCAATTACCACCTTCTTCGATATCAATCGTATCAATTTCTGAGACCGGTGGCAGTACTTTTTCTTCAGGCACTTCGGGTTCAGCAGGTTCTACTGGAGGCATTGGTTCTGCAGCAACTTTTTTTTCTTCTATTTTTTTTGCTTCAGCAACTTCTTTTTCAGCTTCTTCTTCTTTAATTTTTTCTTCAGTAGGTTCTTCTGTTATTTCCTCTTGGATTTCTTTTTCAGCTTCTTTTTCTTCTTGCTCTTCTAATTCTTCTACTACTACCTTTTCTTCCATTTCTTTCATCATTTTTTCTACAGCAAGTTCTTTTTCTTTTATTCCCTCTTGTTCATCTCCTTCTACCTCTTCCGGAACCGCTTCACCTTCTAGTGTTGGCACGGCACCTTCTATTGCTGCAGTAACCGCTTTTTCTTCTTTTGTTTCTTTTTCGATAGTTTCTTCAGTAACTTCTAATTCTTCATCTTCTTCTATTGCTTCCGTTGGAGAAACCTCTGGTTCTTCTTGATCATATTCAAAATCTCCAACATATCCTATAGTGCCAGTCACTGGTCTTAAGCCTATAAATTCTTCTTCAGGTTCTTTTTCAATTGGTTCTTGAATTTCTTCCTTTTCTTCCAGTATCGGCTCTTTAATAACCGGTACCTCTAGGATAGGCGGTTGCGCTACTTCCTCTTCTTTTTTTACAATTTCCGTCTCTGGTTTTACCATTGGCTTTGGCTGGACAACCTCTGGCTCAGGCTCTTCTTTTTTTGGCGGAGTAACCATCACTTCTTTTTCTTTTGTTACTGGCTCCATCTTTTGAACTTCTGAAATAGTACGCAGAGATTCGTTTAATTTTTTTAATGATTCAGATAAGCCTCCAAGATCTTTCATCAATTCTTTACCATTAGCCACTTGGCTTTTTACTACTTCCTTTTGAGGATTGGTAGTTTTTCTACCATAAGTTTTTACAATTCTCTTTTTATTATTTTTTTGAGCCAATTCTGGCATTGGATGTTTTATAACAGGAGGGGTTGGCGGCACGGTACCTGCTATTATGAACAAAGGAGTGACCAATAAACACAAAAAAAATATACGTGCATTGATTACCAATTTCATAGCAATCTTATTCATAATAGCAGCCTCATGTAATAAAAATTTATAGGGTTTCAGCTAATTCTTTTAATTCTTCCATTAAACTATTTACGAGCTCTTCCGCCTCCCAAGAAGTATAGTTCCAGCGTACTCCACTCTCAACGCGCGTCAAGGTCGAACGATCACTTTTTATATCGATAATATCAATACGAACAATATTCATCAATGGATGAACAACAGAAGGCGCACGCACAACACCTGCTCGCCCTAATACGCTATATGCTACATTACCTTCGTCAAGAAAACACATCATAACTTTTTTTTGCCAGACCATATTATGATAACCGGTATGATCTTTGTGAATTGAAATTAAAATACTCTCTAATCCTTTTGGATACACACATTGAATAGGTGTTGTATGAGGTAAGCCTTTTTCAGAAAAAGTTGCCAATACTCCTAAGGTACCTTTTTTTAAAACTTTAATTAAGTCTTCGGGTAGTTTTACCCCAACATGTTTTGCCATTGGTTCTCCATCAATGAATAATTAATTGAATTTTTTTCTTATAATAATGCGCAAAAAGGACTGAATTTTCGTGCTATCCTTAAACCAAAATACGAATGAATCCCCCTAAAATTTAGGTAATTTTTTCATTTTTCTTTAAAAAAATAAAAAACAAGTTCTTTTTAAGTTTATCAGGCGTGTCAAGTGCTCATTACATCGATTTTATCGTAAAAAAATATTTGATTAAAATTATATAAACTTTTCCGAATTGCTGTCTATATCGTCCTTTTCAATGATTTTTACTTCTTAATTTTTGATAAAAATAAACTTAATTTTCCAAATCATTTATTATAGAAAAATTGCTTTAAACAAAAACCCGTAAAAGCAACGCTAAGCCCTGTCAGCATAGTTTTAGCACGGTAAATTATATCTATTCTAGACTCTCTTTTATGATAAAATGAAAGAGCTTCCGAAACGAATCTTGAATCGTCAAATTGTACTAACTTTCCATTTTCAATAATGTCAGCCGATTCTTTAATAATTTTCACATCATTGCTTTTTTTGCAATGCTCCCTAAATATTGTCATCGCCTTGCTTAATGCTGTATGCGTATGAACATGTCCTCCATCATTACCCATGACTAAATAAGTTTGCCCATTTTTATTTGTTTCATTTAATTTTTTGAAGTACTCATCTTCGCCCTTTTCTAATACAACCCAATCGGCATGCTGAAAATGTACTAAAATATTTAACTTAAGCCCTTTTAGTAAAGGAATAGAATCAATTGGTTCAAATCCATCACTTTTATATCCAGTAATTTGTTGCATTAACCAAGCAGGAATAAGCGTTTGCTTTATAGACCGTAATGGAATTTCAAGAGCTATTGTGCCCTCTTGAATTACCTCTAATATCTTTTTGCGCGCTTGTTCATTAATACCAATTCGTTTAAGCTCTATTTCGTACTTTTTATATCGCTCATCATTATTTAATAATGCTAACATATTGATTATTGTCGCCGCACCTCTTGATGCACCAAATAAATGTATTCCTCTCAAGTCTTGTTTATTAATTACATAATTAAGCGTATATAAAGCTGAAAGTATTTCGGAACCCTGCCCAAAAAAAGTTTTTTTCAATTTCGGGAATAGCGGAAAATTAAATCTTACATCAGGAAAATTAAATAAAATAATATCACCAGGAATAACACGACAATATTTTTTTAACATTTTTGCACTATTTTTTGTATCTTGCCATCCATGAAAATATAAGGTTGGATATCCGGAATATTCTTCTTGGTCATTCACAATTTCAATGGCAGGATCATAACCCAATAATTCAATTTGTTTATTTTTTTCAATTTCAGAAATATGTAATTTACTTTGCCATTGCTCAGGTAGCTTTCCCCGCAGATATACGTTAAATGTATCAAGCATTAATTTAAAACATGATTGTGGTGTAGAAAAATGCGATCTCAAAGGACAATCTTTAGAAAATATTTGGTTAGGCGTAAAAATACAATTAATCAATTGATTGCAAAACAACCCGCCAACAATAATTCCCAGAATTAAGATTTTTTTTTGAAATGTCATATAAACCCCTAAAACCCATTAGTAATTTACACTTTTATTATAACAGTTTTTCAAATTTATACAATTTCAAATTGAAAGAGGATGAAAATTGATCGTTCGTGCTGATATGGTTAAATTTTATGATATGTTTTCTTTATTATGTTAATACAAATAGAAAGATCATTTTTCATATTTTCATGTATCGTATTTTGTTTGGCAAACTTAATGAAAACTGCAGAATCAAAAATTTTAGACAAATCAGCAAAAAACTCTAAAGGAAATTCAGCGGTGCGAATTATAGTAATAACTTCTTCATCAGTTTTACTTTCTAAAGGTAATCCATATCGTAATGATAAGTATTTTTTCATCACTTGCGTTAATTTAAAATAAAAGACAGCATAAGCTTCATCTTTTAGAAACCTATCAATATCAAGTGCTGAAAATTGCTCCAGAGCTTCTTGCCAATATTCCTTTGTTGGCATGATATTATTGCGCTTCCAGACAAACCAAAAAGTTATCGCTGCAAAAAATATAAGAAACAACATTAAAAGTAAAACTAAAAACCAAGGTTCTTTCCAAAATGGCTTATACCAAAGCCCGTATAGATCATAAATAGGTATTTCAGTAATGTTATTCATAAGTATCGGATCTTTTTTTTAAAATTAACATAAATTTTGTATTAAAAAATTTTTAGATTTTTTTTACAAATATACTTAATGTTTTAAACGCTTGTTGAAAAAATAGATGATATCTTCAATTATTGACGTTTTGTTTACGTCTATATCTAAACAATCTATCCTATTTTTTTTAAATATATTATTTTGCTTTGTTATTCTTTCTTGAAGGCTGCTCATGTTTTTCATATTTAGAACAATCTCTTCACCGGTTTCTAAATCATTACAATGAATAAAACCATATTGAGGTATATTTTTTTCGTAATTATCTAAACAACGTATTGCTACTACATCATGTTTTTTTGCTAATATCGGCAATTTTGATTCTATATCTTCATCAATAAAATCAGAAACAACAAAAACTAACGCATCAGATTTTTGCACTCTCATAACATGCTCAAATGCTTTTTGCAATTTTGTTTTTTTTGATTTGCTTTCAAAATTAAATATTTTTTCTATTATTTGGTACCCATACTTAATACTATTTTTTGGCGCCATATAAGTTTCGACTTCATCAGTTACCATTATTAGACCAACATGATCTTTGCCATGTACCGCAGCTAATGTTAAAGATGATACTATTTCCTGCATGCGTTCTTTTTTGGTGTAATTTGATCCATACCATGTTGATTGAGAACCATCCATAATAATTATTATGGTTCTATTTCGTTCTTCTTTATATTCTTTGATAAGCATTTTGTTTGTTCGTGCCGAACTCTTCCAATCAATAAAACGAATATCATCGCCAAATTGGTATTCACCAAGCTGCTCAAATTCTAACCCAAATCCTTTTTTATTCGTACGATAATCTCCAACAAGATGGCCAGTTAATAAGCGCTTTGTTTGTAATTGAATACGTTTAATTTTTTTTTGTTGTTCCTTATTAAGCATATTTTACCAAACACCATATTTTTTTAGTATTTCTGGAATTGCAATAGAACCATCTTCCCGTTGATAATTTTCCATAATTGCTACCATAAGCCGCGGCAAAGCTAATGAAGAAGCATTCAATGTATATACTAATTGTGGTTTTTCTCCCGCATCTTTGCGGTAACGTATTTGCCCACGCCTTGCTTGAAAATCAGTACAATTACTACAAGAAGAAACCTCATAAAAAGTATCTTGACCCGGCATCCATACTTCTAAATCATAAGTACGTGCCGAAGCAAATGAAGAATCTTGTGTTGCCAAAAGCACCACGCGGTAAGCAAGCCCAAGTTTTTGCAACAATCCTTCCGCACACGCCACCATACGATCAAGTTCTTTTTTAGCCATATCTGGCTGACAAAAAGTAAATAATTCAACTTTTTCAAATTGATGTATACGAATTAATCCTCTTTCAGTTGCACCATAACTTCCTGCTTCTCTTCTAAAACAACTGGTCCAAGCAGTTAATCGTACCGGTAACTCATCAGCAGAAAAAATATGATCGCGATATATATTGGCTAAATTTACTTCTGAAGTTGGTGAAAGATATAATTTATCTTCAGGAACCTGATATACTTGATCACGAAATTTTGGAAAATTTCCGGTAACCTCTAAAGATTTTTCATTTACTAAATATGGTGGCAATACAAATTCATAGCCATGTTCACGATTATGTTCCAACATAAACATGGTAAGCGCATACATTAAACGAACCGCATCACCTTTATAAAGAGCAAAATTACTCCCAGTCATTTTTGCTGCAGCAGCAAAATCAAACCAACCAAGCGCTTCACCAAGTTCTACATGATTTTTTATCGTAAATGGAATCAGTGGTTTTTGGCCTTCTTGTTTAACAACAACATTCGCTTCTTTATCACCAACTGGTATATCTTCTTGCGGGATATTCGGGCATGATAAATATAATTGGTTAAAAATTTTTTCAGTTTCTTGGAGCGATTCTTCTAACTCTTTTAACTTTTTACTTAAAGTAATTGATTCTTCACGCAACTCAGGCGTAACACCCTTTTTACCCAACTTTGCCAATTCATTTTTTCGATATCGCAAAGATTCAACTTCTACTCTTAAAGCACGCACTTCTTCATCTTTTTTATATAACTTTTCTGCATCAAAAGAAGGGTCTTTACTTTTTATTAAAGAAATAATTTTTTTGGGAGATTCACGTAGCAAATTTAGATCGATCATAATAAAACCATAACAGTATTTTTATTAAACATTACTTTTAATAATACTGAAAATAATGAATTTGAAAAGTAAAAAAGGGTCGTCAAAAGACGACCCTTGTACAAGTAAAAGCTTTATATCAATTTTTAATTAAATTGATCTTACTATCTCACGTAGTGCTTTTCCAGGTTTGAATTTAGGTACATTAATTGCAGGAAGATCAATACGCTGTTTAGTAGCTGGGTTGATTCCCTTACGTGCAGGTCTTTTTGAAACTGACCAAGTACCAAAACTCGCCCATTGCACTTTGTCGCCACCTTTTAAAGCTCGCTGTACTGTGCGCGCTAAACTATCTAAAAGACGTGCAACGTCTTTTTTGCTAAATGTGGTTTCCTCAGAGAGGGAGTCAATTAATTGGCTCTTGTTCATAAAGGTACTCCTAATGGTTTATATGGTTAAAACACTGCTACTTCACCACAACTCTACTTTTTCTTTTCCTGTGGTATTTTAACTGTACATACTAATTTGATTTAAAGATTTGTCAAATTTTTGTTGAAAAGTACGAAGGAAACAGTTATTTCAAAAAAATTATTTCTTCTATATTTTTATTACATGTAAAAAAACTTTAAATAAAGGATTTTATTATGATCGATACTCATTGTCATATTAATATGATGATTAAAAAAAAATTTGATGTTCCCATTGTCTCTTCGGAGCTTCCTCATGCAAAAATAATAATTGAAGAAGCGCAACAAGCACAAGTAAATTATATAATTAATGTTGGTACAAGTTTAATTGAAAGTAAAAATTGCATAGAATTAGCAAAAACATTTAAAAATTTATATGCCTCAATTGGTATCCATCCTAATGATTGTACAGCACAATGGCTTAAGGATTTTAAAGAACTCAAACCACTTCTGCAAAAAAAAGAATCAAATAAAATTATTGCTATTGGAGAATGTGGATTTGATAAACACTATCCGGGTTATAATTTACAACGTCAACGAGATGCCTTTAAAGCTCAAGTAGAACTTGCGCTAGAAAATGATTTACCAATCATCATCCATACACGCGATGCAAAAGATGAAACTTTAGATGCACTTTCTGAATTTTCTAAAGACAACATAAAAGGAGTTATTCATTGTTTTTCTGAAGACCTAGCTTTTGCAAAAGAAGTAATTAATCTTAATTTTTTGCTTGGTATTGGTGGTACTTTAACGTATCCAAAAAATAATATATTAAGACAAGTATTCACTACTATTAATTTAGAACATATTATTTTAGAAACAGATGCACCTTTTTTACCACCACAAATTATTCGCGGGAAAGAAAATCACCCGAAATATATTTTAACCATTGCCGAATATTTAGCAGAGATTCGCAATGAATCTTTGCTAACAATAGCTACGCAAACAACCGCAAATGCACGTAAGTTATTTAATTTTTAGCTTCATTATGTTACATTGAATATTATGTAATGAAGATAAACATTAGGGGGAGTAGTGTTTACTAGAAAAAAAAGATTATATCTTATTATTTTTCTCGTTAAAGGAACACTACTATTGAATGGACAAGAATCGTGGATATTACCTCATATTAAAAAAAAATATAATGAGATAACTTTTTTAGCATCACATAATGCCTATGCAAGCAAAGATGATGGCTGGCGATATTCACAGCAAAAAATTGATATTGAACAACAATTATCTACTGGCGTACGTGGATTTTTATTAGATATTCATTTTCATAAAAATACTATTGTATTAAGTCATGGTGGCTGCCGAGGTTTTTTCAAACTATTAAAAACTGGTTCATATGATCCTTTGCAAAAAGCATTTAATACTTTATTAGGTTTCCTTGAACAAAATCCACATGAAATTATTACTATTTTTTTGGAAAATTATGTACATAACGATCAACTAAAAAGCGAGATTGAAAAAAATTCCATTTTGCAAAAAATACTTTTAACAAAAAAGGATTGGGATCCTGAAATTAATTCGGAATGGCCTACTCTTGAATGGATGCAAAAGAAAAATAAACGTATTATTATTTTTAATGAAGATAAATCTAAATCAAGAAGTATAACTGATGAAGATCCTTTTTTTTCCGTATGGCATCATATTATTGAATCACAATATGGCACTACTAATTTAAAACAAGTATGTAAAGAGCGCAGAGAATCACAACTTCATGCAAACCGTAACCGCTCATTATATCTTCTCAATTTTTTTGGTACCATTAGCTTGGCAAAAAAAAGCAAAAAAAGAAATTCATACGAAATGCTTAAGCAATTAGTAGACCGTATACATGATCAGACAAAAAAATTACCAAATTGGATAGCATTAGATTTTGTTGATCAAGGTAATGCTATGAAACTAGTTAATGAATTAAATCAACAAAGAATTTAATTAACCTTTCTTTCCCCAAGTAATATAATTCCATATACGCTCATGAATATAATATTGAATTATATTTAATATCGCATCTATGATCACAAGATTCATGGAAACGACAGCTTGATTAGTAATTAAAAAAATCACAAAAAATAAATAAATTGAAGCTAATATTCGCCAAGTAATTGCTTTTGTTATACTACGCTTGAAATCTTCCCAAAAAATAAATCGTAGAAAAGAATGTCTGCCCCAATTAACTTGATTCCATACTCTTTCATGTAAAAAATACATAACAATATTACTCACAATATCAATAATAGAAATTTTTGTAGCCATGATAAATGATTGAGTAAAAAAATAGCTTAAAACCAACAAAGTTACGGTTCCCAATAAACGCCATGATATTGATTTAATAACGCTTCTTAATTGAATCTCTTTCATAATATCCTTGTTAACTATGATTTTTAACTAAATTTCTTTATAATAACTATGAGTAATTTATATAAAATCTCAATACCTTAATGAGTTTTAATTATATGCCATATCCTTTATTATTAGCTTTTATTGTATATTTTGGCACTCTGTTTGCCATTAGTATTATTCATCTTGCAAAAACTAAAACAAGTAGTGATTTTATTATTGGAAATCGCTCAGTAAATTATTGGATTACGGCAATTGCTGCTCATGCCAGTGATATGAGTGCATGGCTTTTTATGGGATTTCCTGCCGCAATATATACCAATGGTTTAACTGGTTCCTGGATTGCCATCGGCCTTATTGGAGGTATGTTTTTTAGTTGGCACTTTATCGCGCATGCATTGCGTATAAAAACTGAAGAATATAACGTTCTTACACTTTCTTCATTTCTTGAAAAACGATTCAGTGATTCTTCAGGATTGCTCAGAATATGTAGCAGCTTACTTACCATTATATTTTTTGCTTTTTATATCGCTGCTGGCCTTACGGGTATGGGCTATGTATTTGAAGCAGTATTCCATATTAATTATTATTCGGGCATGATAATCGGTCTAGCTATTTCACTTTTATATATTATGATTGGTGGATTTATAGCTATTGCATGGAACCATTTTTTCCAAGGAATTTTTTTATTGGTGATGATTATAATTGTTCCTCTTTATGGTTTATATAATCTAGGAAGTATAGCACCAATTTTTGCTAATGCGGGCGCAAAAAATATATCTCTTTCATTAATACCATCATTTTCTCAAGAAACATTTATTTATATACTCAACGGTATTATGTGGGGTGTAGGTTATTTAGGGATGCCACATATTATCGTTAATTTTATGGGCATCAATGATCCTAATTACATAAAACACGCAAAATATCTTGGTATGTCTTGGCAAATTATATCATTACTCTGTGCAATCGGAGTCGGTTTTGTCGGTATTGGCTATTTTATAACGCTCAATAATAATGAGTTAATTTTTGTTGAGCTCGTGCAGCAATTATTTCATCCATTATTTACCGGCTTTATTTTATGTGCCATTTTAGCAGCAACTATGTCTACTATTGATACGCAAATTCTTGTTTCCTCTTCAGCACTCACTGAAGACATATATAAAAAAATATTTCATCACAATGCATCTGAAAAACAATTGCTTTGGGTATCTCGCGTTAGCATTCTTATAATTGCCTTGATAAGTTTTATATTAGCGGCACAAAAAAATGCTACTGTAATGGGATTGGTAAGTTATGCTTGGTCTGGTCTTGCAAGCTCATTTAGCCCAGTAATTACTGCCGCATTATATTCTAAATCAGTTAATAAATGGGGCGTTTTTGCTAGCATGTTAACTGGTGCAATTGTTGCAGGCCTTTGGCCATTAACTCATTCGCCAATTCTTTCTTTAATTCCTGGTACTATTGCAAGCACCATTGCATTATTCGGTATTTCGAAAATCACTAAGTAAATAATATTTACTCAATGCAATTTAAAAGTACGTCGCCAACCTAAATCTAATACTAGATGTGAAAATGCACCTAAGCAAAAGAAAAAAATATCAAAAAAAATAATATTGGCATATTGAGGCAAAAAAAGATAAGCATAGTTTGTTACACAAATAAATATGCCGCATATAAACCATAACGAATGGGTAATGCCTCGATGACGAATTAATAACGGAAACAATGATACAAAACTAACGAGAGCTAATTCATATAACCGTCGTTGCAAAAATAAAACAATGAAAATTATACCAATTAATCGGTAAAAAAAATTTTGTCCTTTGCTTTTGATATCAATATCGGGAAATAAAGAACCTAGTAAAGAAAAAAATAACCATTCGATTGCGGTATTGATGGTTAATGGTAAAACTGATTTGCATACAAATGAAACAATAATAAAGGTAAAAAATCCACCAATAAGATGGCCTTTATAATTTGGCATTAAATAGTATTTTTTAATTCCATAAGTTTTGTACCCGGATAATAAAATGCTAAAATAGAACGATAATTCCAACCTAAATCAATCATGCGACGTGCTCCCCATTGGCAAATACCAACATGATGGCCATAGCCTTTTCCATTAAAATAAATATCCTTTCCTTTTTTTTCAATTGAATAACAAAAACTTTTTACTTTTTCTAATAGACTGTACATTTGTTTACCTGTAAGTTTCAAGCTTGTTGCTTTATCATGAATTACTACTTCTTGTACACTTCCTGCCATATCATTTGCAGAGACCGCTATATGTTTTATTTCTGATAATGGATAACCAGCATTTTTTAGAAGTAATTCAAAATCCTGTAATGAATATTTTAATTGCCATGAATAAATTTTAGAAGGTTGGCAAAAATTGCATTGATACGTACGCGCTAAATAAGGTGCTTTATTAAAATCAATATAACTTAAGTGTGCTGGAATAATACCACCACAACAACAATCAAACATTGCAACAATAGGCTTTTGGTTATAAGTAAGGATCAACCCCCTAGTCTGATTAATTGCTTTTCTTAATTCTTTATTGTTATGAATCCCTTTATAAGTCTGATGAATATTAGTGTTTTTAATGTGATATACTCGATTACTTTTAGCAGCTTCAGCTACTTGGTGAATTAAATAGCTGCGACATGCAATAGCGAATGCTTTATTAACTTCTATAGGCCATCCTGGCCAACTTTCCCATCTGAGCACACAGAAAATATAATCTTCTATATCTAATTGATTAATTAAAAAAAATCGATCATTATTGCGCACAAGCAATACTGAGCCATGATATGAACAATTATTGAATTCAAAAAAACCATTAAGTGATTTAATCATGATAATATCACTATTAACCTGCTTTCCATCAAAAAAAAGCTTTTCTTTATTAGTATGAATTTTCAAGAACTGTTGTTTGTAATATTTATGTCTATTTGGTTGGCAAAGTGGGTAAATTACAAAACCAACATTTGATTTAAAAGACCACAACACCTTATCAGTAAGCAATTTTTCATCAAGCAATACTTTTACGGTAAAAGTAAAAAATGGTTTTTGATTATAATGAATACGCTCCGTTAATTTTTTTATGTCTTCTTTTAATTTTTGTTGCCCTAATGATTCATGAACTAATCGAAACAATCGATCATTCTTGCTACATTGTGCATATAAAAAAGAAATATTATTTTTTCGTAATATACTTGGAAAAACAATACAAAGTAATTGATTTTCATTTTTTTTCTTAAATTGATTATCATGAGCATGCAACCAACTTGCAAAAATAATTAAAATAATTTTATAATGCAATTTCATGAGAACGTGCTAAACTCATAAACTCTTTTGGAACAACACTTCCTTTATCAACCCCTTTATTAGCTAGTTTATCCGCTTGCTTATTATATTCTCGTTTTACATGGCACAATGAATAATTTATATTCTCAAGCAATATTACCGCAAGATTATACATTTTTTTTAATTCAGGCTTCCGTACTTTGTACTGATTTTTCATTTGTTTTATTAATAATTCAGAGTCAGAGATAATCAACAAAAGATCATCAGCAAATAACAATGGCTTGCAGAAAAAAAGACCAAGTAATAAGGCAAAATATTCCGCTTCATTATTTGTTTTAATGCCCAAATAAAAACCTTCCTGATAAACTGGCTCGCCATCTTTTAATAAATAAATACCGGCACCAGCTTGACCAGGATTATTACGAGAAGCACCATCGATAAAAAGTTTCCACTCTGAAGCTTCTTGTTTTATAGGTTGTATTGGCTCAGTGCAATTTTGCAAAAAATTAAGTTGTTTCATAAAAGGTACTAATTTTATGCTAAAGTTTCTACTGGATAATATAAAAATCTAAAACAATCTTTGCACTGTAATAATTTTCCGCGTTTTAAATCTGCAAGATCTTGTTTAGTTACGGGATAAAAGCAAGCACTACAGCTATTTTGCGCGACAGGTATTATTGGATTAGAAACTTGCTTATGCATAGTATGATATTTTTCTAAAAGCTCTTCTGGAATTCCTTTTAATTTTTCATCTCGCTGTTCTTGTCTTTGCTTATATTCCGTTTGCAATTGTTCAACTTTTTTCATTTTCTCTGCCATAACAGTATCTAATGAAGTCATTTTTGCATCACAAAATTCTTGTTTTGTTTTTAAATCTTGTTCTGCTTGTTCTAATTTTTTCCAGGCTCCAATTAAATCTTCTTCAAGATCATGTTGCTTTTTCTTTAATTGCTGAATTTCTTTTGCTAGAGACTCATATTCACGCTGATTACTTGCCGCATCTTGTTGTAACCGTTTAGTTTTTTCTAAATCATCGAGCTCTTTCATTGTTAGTTCTTTGATATCAACCTCTTTGCGAATATCACGCCTATGTATTTTTGCTCGCTCTAAAGCAACCTGGCACAATTGCATTTCGTCTTGGCTTTTTTCGAGTTCCTTTTGCAGGATTTCAATATTGCGCTGGATAGATAAAAGTTCTTGATCAAAGGTAACTAAACTGATTAAGCGTTGGAGAGGATTTTCATTCATGAAACAATCCTTCTTTTTGTGTATGATACAGCTTTATCTTTTAATGGTGGGCCCACCAGGATTTGAACCTGGGACCTCTCGGTTATGAGCCGATTGCTCTAACCGCTGAGCTATGGGCCCCTTGCGGCAAATAGAAATATTTCTATTTCATTAAATAGGATAAAGGCAAAAACTCTTTTTGCCAAGCAAAATCTAGCACGAAATAATAACTTTAAACTATACTTAAAAGAAAATCTTTCATTCGCATACTATAAGCCCATTCATTATCATACCAGCCACTCACTGAAGCAATATTACCCACCACTTGCGTCATAAGTCCATCGATAATCACAGAATAATTTGAACCAATAAAATCACTGGAAACGAGTGGTTCCATAGTAATATCAAGAATACCTTTCAAATTCGTTGTTGCAGCATTGGTAAAACAATCATTAATACTTTCTGCTGATAATTCTTTATTAAAATTAAAGGAAATAGTTAGATAAGAAACAATACCTACTGGCACCCGAATGGCACAGGCATCAACTTTTCCCTTTAATTCGGGAATTATTTTTCCTACCATTTTAGCAGCACCAGTCGTTGTTGGCACAATATTTAATGCTGCTGCACGGGAACGGCGAGGATCTTTTTCATCCACATCGAGTAATACTTGAGAATTAGTATAAGCATGCGCCGTGGTCATATAACCGTTTTCAAGCCCACAATCAGCGTGCAACACTTTTAACATAGGCAAAAAGGCATTTGTTGTGCAGCTGCCCAGCGAAATAATACGATGTTTTTGACTGTCATATGCATGATCATTAACACCAGGAATAATTGATACATCTTCATCATGGGCTGGCGCTGAAATAAGCACTGATTTTGCACCAGATTTCAAATGTTTTTGTGCTTCTTCTCTTTTGGTAAATTGACCGGTACATTCAACTATCCAATCGATATCATATTTTTTCCAATTGATTTGTAATGGATCTAATTCTTGTATAATTTCAATTTCATGCCCATCTACTATAAGTATATTTTCTTTTTGCTCCACCGTACCTGAATATTGGCCCATGATGGTATCATATTTAAATAAAAGCGCGACATTCTTAAGAGTACCTGGTCCAATATTGATAGCGACAATTTTTATTTTTTGCAACGCGATAGGATCAACCATAATAGTACGCAAAAAACTTTTTCCTATACGTCCAAATCCATTAATAGAAATCTTAATCATTATTCCCCTTTTTTGATATTATTACTGATGCCATTCTTTTACCATATTTAATATATTTATTTCTATATTATAAGCGGTACGTGGCATTTCCATAATAATTGGCACATTACATAATTTCTCATGCAAAATAAAATTTTTTAATGCCGCAGTGCCTATTTTGCCTTGTCCAAGCACTGCGTGTCGATCACGTTTAAAACCTAATTTTTCTTGCGAATCATTTAAATGAATGAGACCAATCGCATCACCTACTGTTTTATTTAATAAATACATAAAATCATTTTGTGCATTTATATCAGCAATATCATAACCAAAAGCATAAGCATGGGCCGTATCCAAACAAAATAAAACTTTTTCTGGAAATGCTAATTTTTCACGTATTATTTTAAAATCATGCAAATCACTGCCTATGCTCAAACTACCATGCGCAGTATTTTCTAAAACTATGGTGATATCGTTCTCATTTTTCAATATGTCATTGAGAACGCGTACTAAACAATCAATTCCTTTTTTGTGTTCATTCCATCCTATTGCTGAACCCGGATGTAGAATATAATGAGTAAATTGCAAACGCTTAGCAATATCTATTTCTTTTAATAATAAACGCTTAGCGTGTTCACAACGAATTCCCGATATGTTTATCCAATAGGCACCATGAATATATAATGTATCAAATAATGGACGTAATGCTACAAACTCTTTGACTTCTTTATCAGACAATGAAAGGTATTTTTTTGTTATTTGATGAATTAAAAAACATTGAAACGTTTTTAACCCCAAATGTGCTGCTCGTTGTGCGGTTTCTATCAATGAATCAATAATTCGTAAATGCAAGCCAATTTTTCTCATACTATTGATAAAGTTCCTTATATAATTCTTCTTTCGTAAAGTATGGTGTTAAAGCTTGCAAAAAATCTTTTTTCAAAAGATTTAATCCATCGGCCGAATCTGATTCAAAGCGCAAACAAATAACCGGCTGCGTATTTGAGGATCTTACGAGTCCCCAACCATGTTGCATAGCAACGCGAATACCATCAATAGTTATTACTTCAGCTTGTACATCCTTAGCAAAGTATTCTTTTACCGAATCTACAATTTCATCCATTTTCTCTTGTGGACATGCAATACGAATTTCTGGTGTTGCATACTTTTGAGGAAAAATTGTAAGTAGTTCATCTAATGATTTTTGTGAATCTTGTAATAATTCAAAAAGCCTTAACGCCGCATAAATACCATCATCGTACCCAAAATAACGATCTTTAAAAAAGAAATGACAACTTAATTCTCCTGCTAATAATGCATCTTGTTTTTTTAATTGATCCTTTATAATTGAATGGCCGGATGCCGAAATACATGGCTTACCTCCCCATTGATTAATAAGATCAGAAAGGGCTGATGAACATTTTATATCAAATACTATTTTTGCTTTAGAATTTTTTTTAATAATTTCTTGGGCAAATAACGCCAATAATTTATCACCTGAAACTAACTGTCCGGATTCCGTTACAGGTGCCATACGATCACAATCACCATCAAAACCTAAACCTATTTGAAAATTCTCTGATAACATTGCGGCTTTAACTGCTTGCATATTTTTTTCTATAATTGGATCTGCTTCATGATTAGGATAATTACCATCAACTTCTTCGAATAATAATGATACGTTCGGCCACTCCATTTTTTTTATAAGTGATGGCATCACCGTACCAGCAGCACCATTGCCACAATCGATTATAACAGATAATGGCATACCAACTAAATGTTGAAAATGATTTACAAGCCAATCGGTATACTCGGCGATAACATCATATTCTGTATAATTGCCAACATTCGTGCTTGCACAAAATTTTTTCTGTTTATACAAATGTTTAATTTCTTGAATTTGCGTACCCCAAACCGAATCTTTTCCCAAACAAATCTTAATACCATTATATTCTTTACCATTATGCGAAGCCGTAATCATTAGCCCGCCATCCACTGGCAAATTAAATAATGAAAAATAAACCACTGGCGTAGGGCATGTACCAACAAAAATTACATCTATACCACTATCTTGCAATGCACGACATACTTCTTCTTTTATTTCTGGTGAATGAATACGCCCATCAGCACCGACTGCAATTTTTTTGACGTTAGGATTTTGGTTTTTAAAATAACATGCTATTGCTCTTACTAAATCATAAACCTCTTTAATATATAATTCAGAACCCACCTTTCCTCTAATATCATATTGTCGGAAAATATGATCAACCATTCACACTCCTAATCTTGCCAAACTTATAAAAAGCTAAATTTACTATTTGTCCTCAAGTTCATTTTTTAATTGACAATTATTTATTCTATTGCCAAATTAAATAGGGTAGCTTATGCTTATGACTTTTTTATAATAAACAAATTGAGCTTTAATGGCGAGTGGTATGCATCTTAATCATTATATAGCCCAAGCGGGCATCTGTTCTCGGAGAAAAGCGGTTGATTTAATTAAAGAAAAAAAAATCTCAGTTAATAATCAAATCATCACTAATCCAAGTTATCAAGTAAAAGAAAATGATATTGTAAAATATCAAAAAAAAGTTATCTCCGCTCAGCAAAATGTTTATATTTTACTCAATAAGCCAAAAGGATATGTAAGCACCACGAGCGATGAACTTGGCAGAAAAACTATATTTGACCTTATTGGATCAACTACTGCAAAACGCTTATATCCTGTTGGAAGGCTTGATAAAGATACTACTGGCTTAATTATCATAACAAACGATGGGCAACTGACACAAAAACTCGCTCATCCTAAATTTGAAATACAAAAAACTTATTTAGCAACTCTTGATAAGCCATTATCACATGAAGATTTCCAACGTATTAGACAGGGCATAAAATTAGTTGATGGTTTTATTCGCGTTGATTCTATAGCATATGCAAATATCAAAAATAAGAAAAAAGTTAAAGTTAAATTACATAGCGGAAAAAAAAGAGTTATCCGTAGAATTTTTCAGCTCTTAGACTATCAAGTCACCGAACTTGATCGTGTCCAATTTGCTGGCCTAACCAAAAAAAATCTTAAAAAAGGTTCTTGGCGTTATTTAACGGCAGAAGAAGTTAAGCAGTTAAATAAATTTAATGAGTAAAATATTTATATCCAAGCCAAAAAGCATATCCTGCAAAACAAGTTAATCCTATCTTTACGCCGATTTTACAAAGATTTTTTTTTACTTTTATTAATGAACTAAGCTGTTCCTGAATATCTGGAGAAAAACTATTATATATTTCCAATAAATCAGTATCGTTATGTTCAATAGTAAGCCCATTATTCTGACATGCCGCATAAATGAGTTGTGCTTGCGGCAATGAACAGATTTCAGCTAATTTTTTTGAAAAATTCATATCCCACAGTATTATCGTTTTATCATCAGAAGCTGAAACAAATATTGTGCTATTATGATTAAAGCATATCGAATTAACCCAGTCTGTATGACCATTCAGTGTATGAAGCTGTTGGCCTGTTTTTGCATCCCACAGTGTTACGGTTTTATCTTTAGATGCTGAAGCAAGTATTGAGCCATTATGGTTAAAGCATACTGAAGTAACTCTGCTTGTATGACCATTCAGTCTATGAAGCTGCTTACCCGTCTTTGTGTCCCACAAAATTACCTCTTTACCACCAGATGCTGAAATAATGGTACTATCATGATTAAAGCATATTGACTTAACCTGATCTAAATAATCATTAAGGTATTCAAGCGCATGAAGCCTTTTACCTGTTTTTACATCCCTCAGAATTATGGTACTATCCCTAGATGCTGAAGCAAGTATTGAGCCATCATGGTTAAGACATGCTGAAGTAACATAACTAGCATGCTTAAAGTTGTTTAAAATAATATTATGATTATAATTCTTAAGTTTATAAAGCTGTTGACCTGTTTTTGTATCCCATAGCACGGTTTCATTACAAGATGCTGAAGCAAATATTGTGCCATCATGGTTGAAACATACTGAAGTAACATAACTAGAGTGGTCATTAAGCATATGAAGCCTTTTACCTGTTTTTGCATCCCACAGAATAGTGTTAAATTTAGATCCTGCAGCAAGTATTGAGCCATCATGGTTAAAACATACTGAACTAACCCTACTTGTATGACCGTTAAGCGTATGAAGCCTTTTACCTGTTTTTGTATCCCACAGTATAATGTTCTCTTTAAGTGCTGCAACAAGTATTGAGTCATCATGATTAAAACGAATCAATTTTGCATGACTATTCAATGTATGTACCGGCTTTGTGCAATATCTGAGCAGTTTATTCTTTACTGATAATATAATATTTTTGGCAATTTCCGTTTCTAAAGTAATATCCAAATATTCTGGATTATATCCCTTCTTAATTTTTTTTGTTAAAGCATGAATGAGATCTTTTTTTACCGGATTATCATTTGCAAAATCAGAATTAAGATAATTGAACATGACTAATAATTTATTGAGATAATCACCACAATATTTAGATAATTTTGATTTTCTTGTCTCTGAAGTATAATTGATAATTTGATTGAGCTTATCAAAATCAGATTTTTTAATAGATTTACCAAATTTATATTCTGGTAAAAGATTTAAGAAATTAATTGATGGATTTTTACTATGGTTGAACAACATTTCTAAAACCGAAAAATTATCTTGAATAAATTTTTTATCATAAATTCCATATTGAGTATAACCTAAATTATTTTTTTCAAATTTAATAATCGCTTTTTCTGCATTCGGTTTATATAACTTGTGATTATATAATGAATCAATATAAGAACCTGAAACTACACATTCATTATTGAACGGCTTTGCAAGCTCCATCGCTTGTAAACTATTGCCGAAAACTATCAGAAATAACATTAGAGTTTTTTCCATTTGATCACTGTTTTTTATCAATTTTATAATACTAATTTGAAAATTATCCATGCATATTAGGATATAGATTTTTTTAAAAAACACAATTCTATTTTCAACTAGAAACAATTGCTTGATTGCGCATTGAGCGTATTGTTTCATATAGAAAATAAAAAATAATTCTGTATTAAAAATTTAATTTTGTTTTTCGATAGTTTCTTGGATAAATTATTGTTATAATACTGAAATGATTCCATTAAAACTACAGATAAAAAATTTTTTAAGTTATGGCAGCAAACTGCAAACAATTGATTTTGGGCCATACCCTCTTATTTGTTTAAGCGGTAAAAATGGCCATGGCAAATCGGCATTGCTTGATGCCATGACTTGGGCTATTTGGGGGCAAGCACGTAAAACATCTGGTACTTCAAAGCCGGATGCACATTTGCTCAGGCTTGGGCAAACTTCAATGTTAGTTATTTTTGATTTTTTATTTAACAATCAAACTTATCGTGTTAAACGAGAATTTACTGCAACAAAAAGTGGCAATTCATACTCCACCGTAGAATTCGGCATTTTGGATGCAACTACTGAAACATTTCATCCTCTTACTGATAAAACAATTCGAGAAACACAAAAAAAAATTGAATGCCTTATTGGTTTAACTTTTGATGCTTTTGTTAATACCGCCTTTTTACGGCAAGGTCATGCCAATGAATTTTCAAAAAAAACGCCCAAAGAACGCAAAGATATTCTTGCTAGTATTTTACAATTAGACCAGTATGAAACATTGCGTAAGCTAACCCAAGAAGAAATAAAAAAACTTCAAGAACAGATCAATCATCTGAAATTTCAAGAAGAACAAATTAATACGCAATTACAAGAAGAACAAACACTCGTTGAAAATAAAGCTACGGTGATTCGTAATTTAGAAACTATTAAACAAAAGCTTGATGAATATCAAATTCAGTTAAATAAATTAGAAATTCAAAAAAATGCTCTCATTAAAAAGCAAGAAGAATATTCACTTTTAATATATAAATTAGATGAACTTAAAAAAGAAAAAGTGAAAAATGAACATTCTTTGCTTACCCTATTTAATGAATGGAGAACAACAAATAAAAAACAGCATAAAATCAGTAATATTCAAGAAATTATACAACAAAAAGAGTTGTTGACACAGAAATTATTTACTTTACAACATGAGCAACAACAGATACTGGAATTACGAGAACGTTTTTTCAAAATTAAGGAACTTGAACAACAGACGATTAATAATGCAAAAGAAGAACATTTAGCATCATTAAAGAAAAAAGAAGTAATGATTGAACGGTTAAATGTGGAACATGTTTATTTAGTTTCAAAAAATAAAGAATTAGCAGAACAATTACAGCTACTTGAACAAGAAAAAAATAACATCGGAACCGAGCAACTGAACGTTACTAATCATATTCAAAAATATAAAGAATTAAGTCAACAATGTGCGCTAATTGAAAAACAATTTGAAAAGCGAAAAAATTATTATCATTTATGGGTTGCTCGCGCTAATAGTTTAAAACAAGAAAATCAGGGCATTGATCAAAAGCATCTATTAGTAAAAGACACGTCCAATCCAAGTTGTCCTTTATGTGAACAAAATCTTTCTGCTTCACGCAAACGTTTTTTAC